>JBMDXL010000680.1:0-3565 GCA_048594465.1 Microlunatus sp.
GAGATGTACTGCGAGCCGTTCGACGTCGACCAGGTCGACGAGACGGTCTTCATCTCCGCCTTCGACGGCGGGGAGGTGTTCCGGTCCGGGCTGACCTTCCGGCGGGGACGCGGCAAGGTCTTCTACTTCGGTCCCGGCCACGAGGAGTACCCGATCTACCACGACGCCACGATCCAGCAGATCCTGCGCAACGCCACCCGCTGGGCGGCTCCCGACAATCGCCCGACCCTGACCATCCCCACCGCACCGCGGGACCGGGACAAGCCGGTCGGCTGGTTCACGGCGGAGCGGGCATGACCGCGGAGACCGCGCCCGTGGTGCGGACCACCGCGACGATCGCCGTCATCGGCATCCACGGGCACGGGGCGTCCCACGTGCGCAACGCCCTCGAGCGCGGGCGCCTGGTCGCGGTGATCGACCCGCGACCGCCGGCCGAGGGATCGCCGGCCGCGCTTGCCGGGACGCCCTGGTACGCCGATCTGGACAGCTTCCTGGCCGCCGGGATCGCTGTGGACGTCGCGATCCTGTGCACCCCGCTGCCCACCCACGCACCGATGACGACGGCCCTGCTGCGGGCGGGCGCGGACGTGCTGCTGGAGAAGCCGCCGACCACCACGCTGGCGGAGTTCACCGAGCTGCTGGCCGTGGAGGCCGAGACCGGCCGGCTCTGCCAGGTCGGTTTCCAGAGCCTCGGGTCGGCGGCGCTGGCCGCCGTGACCGAGATCGTCGCCCGCGGCGACATCGGTGAGGTCTCCCACATCGGGGTGGCCGGCACCTGGGTGCGCGCGACCGCCTACTTCCGTCGTGCGGCGTGGGCCGGGAAGCGCCAGCTGGACGGGCGCCCTGTGGTCGACGGGGTGACCACCAACCCGCTGGCCCACGCGACCGCCACGGCGCTCCGGCTGGCCGACGCCCGCCGGGTGGACGACGTGCTGGACATCGACCTGGAGCTCTACCGGGCCAACGACATCGAGGCCGACGACACCTCCAGCCTGGTCCTGCGCTCCCGCACCGGTCCGACCATCGCGGCCGCCCTCACCCTCTGTGCACCGGAGAACTCCGATCCCTGGGTGGCGGTGCACGGGAGCGCCGGGGTGGTGCGGCTCTTCTACACCCGCGACGACGTGAGCCTGGAGCTCCGCGGCCAGGAGCCCGTGCTCACTGCGTACCCGCGGGTGGACCTGCTGGGGAACCTGCTGGCCGCGCGCGCCGGCGAGGCGGAGCTGCTCAACCCGTTGGCCGACAACGGAGCGTTCATGGCGGTGATGGAGGCCGTCCGGCTGGCGCCGGACCCGGTCCCGATCGCTCCCGACCTGGTGAGCTGGGAGCCGGTGACCGGGGACGGTCCGGCCGACGTGCACCCCGTGGTGCACGGCGACGCGGCGGCCGGGCACCGGGTCGCGCCCAGCGGCCCGGGATTCCGAGCCGTGGCCGCTCCCTGGGCGCCGGCCCCCACCTGACGGGGACCGGCGTCGTGGCGGGTTGGCTGCCAGCCGGCCCGCGGTCACGACCGTCGAGTCGACTCCGGGAGAGTCGCCCGACTCAGTGGTTGACCGGCCTCAGTGGTTGACCGGCCTCAGAGGTTGACCGGCCGCAGCACCCGGTCGATGGCGTGGGCGATCTGCTTGTTGCCCCGGTTGATGTCGGCCTTGATCACGTACGGGTTCGCGTCGTCGGGATCGGCGTCGACCAGCTTGATGAACACGTAGCGCACCTTGACCCGCACGGTGCCGCCGGACGCCATGGTCAGGTCCGCGCCGTTGGCCTTGAGGGCCTGCTTGTAGGTGATGGTCGCACCCGGCACCACGTGGTAGAGCAGCACGGCCTCGACGGTGTCGATGCCGAGCCCGGCGACGGCGGTGAAGACCGACTTCTCGCTGCGGTAGGTGGTGCCGGTGAGATCCTTGACCAGCAGCTGGAAGGCCCGGTCGGTGGGCAGGAACGCCGTCACCGGTGTCTTGCCGTCGGCCAGCACCTTGACCGCGCTGTCCGGCTTGGCCTTGAGCACGGCCTGGACGGCGTTGTCGACGATGTCGAAGTCGTTCCAGTTGCGGTCGAACCCGCTGCCGTCCTTGGCCAGCACGCTGGCCAGGCTGCGGTGGCCCGACGTCGAGCTGTGCGCCGATGCGGTGGGCGCGGCTCCTACGGCGAGGGCCCCCGCGACGAGCAGTGCGGCCCCCATCGTGGCGATGCGGCGAAACACCATCTCGATCCTCCTTGATCTCGCCGGGCTGGGTCCCGGCCGGTGGTTGGTCGAGCCTTCTTCCCGGCGGTGACAGGTTCCGGATGCGCCGCGACGGCCACCGGCATTGTGCTGCTGCACGACGTATTTCCGGGGTGGTGCGGTCGGGCTCGCTCAGCGCTCACCGCGCTCGCCCGGCGGACACTAGGGTGACGGGGTGAGCGAACCTGTGACCCACCGCAACCTGCTGGCCGCCGCCGGGGCCGGGCCCGCCCCGAGTCTGCTGCCGGTCATCGGACCGCCCCTCACCGACGACGCCGACCACGCCGCCCTGGTGTCCGCGGTCGTGGCCGAGCCGGCCGGCAGCCGGGCCTGGGCCCAGCTGGCCGAGGAGGCTCTCGCCGTGGGCACGTCGGAGGCCGACGTGACCGCGTACGCGTACGCCCGCACCGGCTACCACCGCGGTCTGGACGCGCTGCGCCGCGCGGGCTGGAAGGGTGCGGGTCCGATCCCGTACGAGCACGAGCCCAACCGCGGCTTCCTGCGGGCCCTCTGGTCGCTCGCCCGGGCCGCCCGGCGGATAGGGGACGACGTCGAGCACGAGCGCTGCGCCCAGTTCCTCCGCGATTCCTCCGAAACCGGCTACACGGCCCTGACCAGCGCTTTCCCGCTAGAGTGACGCGGTAAGAGTCCCCGTGGCACCGCTGCCCGGGGACTTCACTGCTGAGAGAAGGCGGCGATCACATGCCGGGCATTGTGGTGGTAGGAGCCCAGTGGGGCGACGAGGGCAAGGGCAAGGCGACCGACGAGCTGGGTGATCGCGTCGACTACTGCGTGCGCTACTCCGGCGGCAACAACGCCGGTCACACGGTGGTCGTGGCGGGGGAGCGGTACGCGCTGCACCTGCTGCCGTCGGGCGTGCTCAACCGCAACTGCACCCCGGTGATCGGCAACGGGGTGGTGGTGGACCTCGACGTGCTGTTCAGCGAGATCGACGGGCTGGCCGCCCGCGGGGTGGACACGTCCTCGCTGCTGGTGTCGGCCAACGCCCACATCATCGCGTCGTACCACCAGACCATCGACAAGGTCACCGAGCGGTTCCTCGGCAAGGCTCGGATCGGCACCACCGGCCGTGGCGTCGGCCCGGCCTACTCCGACAAGGTCAACCGGATCGGTCTGCGGATCCAGGACCTGTTCGACGCCTCGATCCTCCGCCAGAAGGTCGAGGCTTCGCTGGAACAGAAGAACCACCTGCTGGTCAAGGTCTACAACCGGGCCGCCCTGGACCCGGTCCAGGTCACCGAGCACCTGCTGTCCCACGCGGAGCGCATCCGACCCCACGTCGCCGACGTCAGCCGGGTGCTGAACACCGCGCTGGACGCC
>JBMDXL010000681.1:0-13383 GCA_048594465.1 Microlunatus sp.
CAGACCCTCCTTGCCGCCGAAGTGCTCGTAGACGACCGGCTTGCTGACCTCGGCGCGGGCCGCGATCTCTTCCACCGAGGTGCCCGCGAAGCCCTTCTCGGCGAACAGCCGGCGGGACACCTCGATCAGCTGCTCCCGCCGCTCCGTGCCGCGCATCCTTACCCGTCCCGGCCGGCGGGCCCGGGTCGGCTCCGGTCGGCCGGGGTGGTCGATGTCACGAGAGCTGGTGGCCATCTCCCCAGTCTCGCCGACCGTCGGCGGGCCCGGCCAACCCGCCGCGGGCCACCGGAGACCGCCGCGCGCTGAGCGTGCACGGGCCGGGGTGGGTGCGTACGCTGGTTCCCGCCGCGGCGCCGTCGAAGGTGCCACGATCCCCGGTTGGTCTGCCGGCAGGGCCCGCCTGACTTTGAATCAGGACCAGCGACGTAGGTTCGACTCCTACCCGGGGAGCGCGGCGGCGGAGGTGGGGATAGCCCCACCAGCGATCCGCCGGTTAGCCTGATCGTGCGCCGACCCGGATCCCGAGACCGTAGAGGCATGAGCGATCTCCTCTCCTCCCCGCCCGGTCCGCCCGTCTACAGCCCGGGCTCCGGACCGGAGTTCCTGTACGCGTCCACGTCCGGCGACGATCTCGATCGAGGAGCCGCGCCCGAGTCCGAGGGGGGTCCGGTGATGCTGCGGACCGCGGGCCGGAACCTGCTCGTCCTGGTCGGGCTGTTCGTGGTCAACCTGACCGCCTTCGTCGTCGCCACCACCTTGGTCAGTCTCGGCGCCGGGCTGCTCGTGCTCGTGGTCGGGCTGTTCGTCCTGGTCGGTGCGCTGGTGGCCTCCGGCGCCCTGGCGAGCGCCAACAAGAGCCTGCTGGCGTACGCCGGGTTCGACCTGCCGGCGACCCACTACCCGCGCAGCACCGGCGGCTTCGGGCTGCTGCGGCGGCTGCGCGATCCCCAGTCGTGGCGCGACCTGCTCTACACGCTCGTCGCGTTCGTGCTCAGCACCTTCTCCTTCTCGGTGGCAGTGAGCTGGGTCTTCGGTGGCCTGGGCGGGGTCCTCTACTGGTTCTGGAGCGCGTACCTGCCCGACGACAGCCAGGGACTGGCCTACTTCCTGGGCTTCCCGGGCCGGTTCGCCGAGTCGGTGCTCAACCTGGGTCTCGGTCTGCTCCTGCTGCTCACCACGCCGGCGGTGCTGCAGGGTCTGGTCCGGCTGCACGCCGCCGTGGCCCGCGGGCTGCTGGTGGACGAGAGCTCCGCGCTGCGGGCCCGGGTCAGTGAGCTGACCACGAGCCGGAGCGCGGCCGGTGACGAGGAGGCGCGGACGCTGCGCCGGCTGGAACGCGATCTGCACGACGGCCCGCAGCAGCGGCTGGTCCGGCTCGGGATGGACATCGCCAGCGCCCAGCGGCGGATGGCGACCGACCCGGAGCAGGCCCAGCGGCTGCTGGACGAGGCCTACCAGCAGACCCAGGACGCCCTCGGTGAGATCCGCCAGCTGTCCCGGGGGATCGCGCCGCCGATCCTGTCCGAGCTCGGGCTCCGGGCGGCGATCACCGCCCTGGCCGCGCGCACCACGGTGCCGACCAGCGTGGACGTCGGCGACGTACGCCTCAGCGACGCCGCCCAGAACGCCGCCTACTTCACCGTGGCCGAGGCCCTGACGAACATGGAGAAGCACAGCGAGGCGTCGCGGTGCAGCGTGGAGATCCACCCGGTGGGCGGGGTGGTCGTGGTCGCGGTCACCGACGACGGGCGGGGTGGGGCGTCGTTGTCGCGTGGCCACGGCCTGGCCGGTCTGGCCGACCGGTTGGCCGGTGTCGACGGCGGTCTGACCGTCACCTCACCCCCCGGCGGACCCACCCAGATCACCGCCACCATCCCCGCCGCCCTGGGGTAGTCGTCGATCTTCTGGAGCAGAACCCACGTCAGGTGTGGAGAGCGGTGCAGAACTCGGGGAGGATCGGGGCCCATGCGAGTGCTGGTGGCCGACGACTCGGTGCTATTGCGGGAGGGACTGCTGCGGCTGCTGGACGAGGCCGGCCACACCGTGGTGGCGGCGGTCGGGGACGCGCCGTCGCTGCTGGCCGCGGCCGCGGAGCACCGGCCCGCCATCGCCGTGGTCGACATCCGGATGCCACCGACCATGACCGACGACGGGCTGCGGGCGGCCGTCGAGGCGCGTCGGGCCCAGCCGGGACTGGCCGTGCTGCTGCTGTCAGCGTACGTGGAGTCCAGCTACGCGGAGGCGCTGCTGGCCGACGGGCGCGGCGGGGTCGGCTACCTGCTCAAGGACCGGGTCTCCTCGCTGGCGGTGCTGACCGACGCGCTGACCACCATCGCCGGTGGCGGCACGGTGCTCGACCCGGACGTGGTCGCCCAGCTGCTGGTCCGCCGCCGGGCCGATCCGCTGGAGCGGCTCACCCCCCGCGAGCGCGACGTGCTCGCCCTGATGGCCGAGGGACGCAGCAACGCCGCGATCGCCGCCCGGCTGGTCGTCTCGCCGGGGGCGGTGGAGAAGCACATCGGCAACATCTTCGCGCGGATCGGACTGCCCGACGCCGGCACCGACAACCGCCGGGTGCTGGCGGTGCTGGCCTGGCTGGAGCGTCGCTGACCACGGCGGGGCCCGCGAGGACGCGGGCGCTGCCCCGGTAGCCTGACCCAGCGGAAAGGTCCGCCCCGCGGAGGAGGAGAGCAGTTGTCCGGTCTGATCAGCGAACCGTCCGAGTCCGCCGACCCCGGCTCCCCGGTCCCCACCGGCGGTCCGTCGCCGGCGGTCATCGTGCTCGCGGCGGGCGGCGGCACCCGGATGAAGTCGACGAAGTCGAAGCTCCTGCACGAGGTGGCCGGCCACCCGCTCCTCAGCTACGCGCTCGCCGCGGCGACCCAGATCCAGCCGCAGGAGATCGTGGTCGTCGTCGGCCACCAGCGCGATCAGGTGCAGGCCCACCTGGCCGAGATCGCCCCGCACGTGCGGACCGCGGTCCAGGAGGAGCAGCTCGGCACCGGGCACGCCGTGCAGTGCGGTCTGGCCGCGCTGTCGGATCTCGAGACGCTGCCCGGCGAGATCGTGGTCACGTACGGCGACGTGCCGATGCTCACCGGTGAGACGCTCCAGGAGCTGGTCGACGACCACCGGTCCCAGCGCGCCGGGGTCACCGTGCTGACCGCCGTGGTGGGCGACCCGACCGGCTACGGGCGGGTGGTCCGCGATGCCGACGGCGGGGTCACCGGGATCGTCGAGCACCGCGACGCCGACGACGAGGTCCGCGCCATCACCGAGATCAACTCCGGCATCTACGTCTTCGACGCCACCGTGCTGGTCGACGGACTGGCCGGGCTGACCGCCGACAACGACCAGGGCGAGCTCTACCTGACCGACGTGCTGACGTACGCCCGGTCGGTGGGTCGCGCGGTCGCCGGGCACCTGATCGAGGACACCTGGCAGACCGAGGGAGTCAACGACCGGGTCCAGCTGTCGGCCATGAACGCGGAGATGAACCGCCGCATCCTGACCGGCTGGATGCGCGCCGGGGTGACGATCCAGGACCCGGCCACCACCTGGGTGCACTCCTCGGTCGATCTGGCCCCCGACGTCACCTTGCTGCCGGGCACCTCGTTGGAGGGCGCCACGTCCGTCGGCGCGGGCGCCACCATCGGTCCGGAGGTCAGTCTCAAGGACGTCGAGGTGGGGGAGGGCGCCACGGTCGTGCGGACCCACGCCGAGCTCAGCGTGATCGGGCCGGGCGCGGAGGTCGGTCCGTACGCGCGGCTGCGGCCCGGCACCCGCCTCGGGGTGAAGGGCAAGATCGGCACCTTCGTGGAGACCAAGAACGCCCGGATCGGCGACCGGTCCAAGGTTCCGCACCAGTCCTACGTGGGCGACGCCGAGATCGGGACCGACGTCAACGTCGGGGCCGGGGTGATCTTCGCCAACTACGACGGGGTCACCAAGTCCACCACCGTGGTCGGTGACTTCAGCTTCGTCGGCAGCAACGCCGTCCTGGCCGCCCCCGTCACGGTCGGCACCGGCGCGTTCGTCGCCGCGGGATCGACCATCACCGGCGACGTCGACCCCGGCGACCTCGGGGTGGCCCGGGGCCAGCAGCGCAACATCCGCGGCTGGGTGCTGCGCAAGCGCGCCGGCACCAAGATCGCGACGGCCGCGCAGGACGCGCTGGCCGCCGCGCAGCCGGTCGGCGAGTCGCCGACCGGATCGGACGACCGATGACGACGAGCGCATCGGCGGCCTCGCAGGATCCATCGACAGCAGGGCGAGAAGCCTCGACAGGAGCACGGGTGAGCGGCGTCAAGAAACCCAACGACAAGCACCTGATGCTCTTCTCGGGCCGGGCCTATCCCGAGCTGGCCGAGGAGATCTCGTCGCTGATGGGCGTGGGGCTGGTGCCCACCCGGGCGCTGAACTACGCCAACTCCGAGATCTACGTCCGCTTCGAGGAGTCGGTCCGCGGCTCCGACGCCTTCGTCATCCAGAGCCACGCGGCCCCGGTGAACGAGTGGGTGATGGAGCAGCTGATCATGGTCGACGCCCTGAAGCGGGCCTCGGCCAAGCGGATCACGGTGGTGGCGCCGTTCTACCCGTACGCGCGTCAGGACAAGAAGCACCGTGGCCGTGAACCCATCTCGGCCCGGTTGATCGCCGACCTGTTCAAGACCGCCGGGGCCAACCGGCTGATGTCGGTGGACCTGCACGCCGCCCAGATCCAGGGTTTCTTCGACGGTCCGGTCGACCACCTGTGGGCGCTGCCGGTGCTGGCCGACTACGTCACCGCGAAGTACGACACCACCCAGATGACCGTCGTCTCGCCCGACGCGGGCCGGGTGCGGTTGGCCGACATGTGGACGGACCGGCTGAACAGCTCGCTGGCCATCATCCACAAGCGGCGGGACCCCGACGTGGCCAACCAGGTGGCCGTGCACGAGGTGGTCGGTGACGTGGAGGGCAAGGTCTGCCTCCTGGTCGACGACATGATCGACACCGCGGGCACCATCTGCCAGGCCGGCGAGGCGCTGATGGCCCGGGGGGCCGCCACGGTGATCGCCGCGGCGACCCACCCGGTGCTGTCCGGCCCGGCGATCGAGCGGTTGCAGTCCTCGGCCTTCGAGGAGGTCATCGTCACCAACACCCTGCCGCTGCCGCCGGAGCGCCGGTTCGACAAGCTGACCGTGCTGTCGATCGCGCCGCTGATCTCCCGCGCCATCCACGAGGTGTTCGAGGACGGGTCGGTGACCAGCCTGTTCGGTGGGCAGAGCTGACCCCGGTGGTTCGAGGCTGACCCCGGGTCGGGAGCTCTGGAGCGGCGTCGGGGATCTGACAGCCGTCGGTCCGATGGGCTAAGGTTGCGAGGTTGCCTGGGCGAGGGTCGATGTCGACCGTGATCGACGAGGTGGATCTGAGCTCCTGGTCCGGGCCGCGCTGTTCTGCCAGACACCCCATCAAGGAGTTCGTTCGTGCCCGAGGTCAAGCTCACAGCCGAATTGCGCACCGAGTTCGGTAAGGGCGCTGCCCGCCGGATCCGCCGCGCCCACAAGGTCCCCGCCGTCCTGTACGGTCACGGCACCGACCCGATCCACATCACCCTGCCGGGCCACGAGACGCTGCTGGCGCTGCGTCAGGCCAACGCCCTGCTGTCCATCGAGGTGGACGGTGGCTCGCAGCTCGCGCTGCCGAAGCAGGTCCAGCGGGACCCGATCAAGCACACGATCGAGCACGTCGACCTGGTGCTGGTGCGCCGCGGCGAGAAGGTCACCGTCGACATCCCCGTGGTGGTCGAGGGCGAGGCCGCTCCGGACACCCTGATCGACGTGATCGCCAACACCGTGTCCGTCGAGGCCGAGGCGACCCACATCCCGCAGCAGATCACCGTGTCCGTCGAGGGCCTGGAGGCCGGGACGCAGATCACCGCGGCCGACCTGCAGCTGCCCGAGGGCTCGACCGTCCAGCTGGACGCCGAGGCCCTCGTCGTCAACATCACCAACGCCCCGACGGCGGCCGACATCGAGGCCGAGCTGGCCGAGGCCGAGGCCGAGGTCGGCATCGAGCCGACGCTGGCTGAGGGCACCGAGGACGCCGAGGGCACCGAGGACGAGGCTGCCGAGGACGCTGAGGCGTCCGACGAGTCCTGATCCGTGTCCGGATGGCTGGTGGTCGGGCTCGGTAACCCGGGCCCGACCTACGCCGGTCACCGTCACAACGTCGGCTACCTGGTGGCCGAGGTCCTGGCGGACCGGCTCGGGGCGCGCTTCGGTGCGCCCAAGGGTCTGCGGACCGAGCTAGCCGAGGGGCGGCTCGGTCCGATCGGACCCGACGCGGTCAAGCTCGCGGTGATGAAGCCGCGGACGTACATGAACGAGCTCGGCGGACCGGTCAGCGGGGTGCTGTCCTACTTCGGTCTGGCCCCCGACCACCTGATCGCGATCCACGACGAGCTGGACATCGACCCGGGGCAGATCCGGGTCAAGTTCGGCGGTGGCGACAACGGCCACAACGGCCTGAAGTCGATCCGGCGCTCGCTCGGCGGCAGCGGCGACTACTTCCGGGTCCGGGTCGGCGTGGGTCGGCCGCCCGGTCGGCAGGACCCGGCCGACTTCCTGCTGTCGAACTTCTCCGTAGCCGAGAAGAAGGACCTGGGCGTGGAGATCGAGCGGGCCGCCGACGCGGTCGAGTCGCTGGTCACTGGGGGGTTGGAGCGGACGCAGTCCGCGTTCAACTCCTGACCCGGCCCGGTGTCCGGTCGGACACCGACCACCTGGGTGCGCCACGCCCGATGTGCCGCCCGCCTCCTCAGCCGCGGCGACCGGCCCGACGCCAGCTGATGGTGCCCCAGAGCAGCAGACCGCCGATACCGACGGCGATCCCCAGCGCGATCCATCCGTCGGGGTCGCCCTCGGCCAGGATGCCGATCCCGCCGAGAGCCAGCAGCCCCAGCACGAGCCAGCCGAGGACGATCAGCACGGTGACCGCCACGACTGCGACCGCGGAGCGCGGGGTGCGCCCGTAGGCGGCCTCACGTCGGCGTTGCTCCAGCGCCGCGTGATCCACCTGCGGCACGTCCTCGGCGTCGCGGGGCACCAGCACGTGCGCCGACCGCGGGACGGCGGCGTCGATCATCGGGACCGCGGCCGCCAGTCCCGCGTACAGGTTCGGCTCCACGGCCACGTTCATCCCGTCGCCACCGACCAGCTGCCGAGCACCGTCGGGGTAGACGAGCAGCGCCTCGCAGTCGGCGTAGGGCACGGTGGCGAAGCGCTCGCCGTTGGACCAGCTCACCCCGAACGGACCCACGGTCATCGTCACGGCCGGGTCCTGGTGCCCGGTGTAGCGCTGACCGTCCACCCCGGTCGGCGAGGTGTCCGGGGCGCGGACGAAGCCGGCGTTCTCGGCTCCCCGTCCGGCGGGCACCCGCAGCAGACCCGTCGCGTACGCCCGCTGGCCGACCGCTGCGACGTCGGCGAGCGTCAGCGCCCGGAGCTCGGCGATCAGCTCCGTGGCCGGCGTCCGCGGATACCCGATGAGGGCGTCGTAGGCGCGGGAGCCCAGGGTCAGCCGCTGGAGGTCGGCCCGTTCGTACAACGCGAGACGCTCGGTGCGAACCGCGTCGAGGTCCTCGGCCTCCAGGCGGCCGACCTTCATCCGGGTCAGCGCCCGCAGGAAGGTGCCCAGGGCCGCGTCCTGCTTCTCCTCCAGCGCGTCGGCCGACAGCAGCAGGTCGGCCACGTCGCCGCTGCGCGGTTGGTAGGCCCCGTTCACGTCGTAGGACAGACCGGCTTCGGTGCGTAGTGAGCGGAACAGGTCGCGTCGCACCATCTGAGCCAGCACGACGGACGCGGTCGATCGCTCCACCACGCTGCTCCAGGCGATCAGCCCGCTGCCGCCGGCGTAGTAGGCCGGGGTCTGGGGCAGCGCGGAGGTGGGGGGCGGTGCCGGCCGCCGCTCACCCGGGGGGAGGGGCAGCCGCAGTCCGGCGGGCAGGTCGTCGGCCACGATCCAGCACACCGCGTTGCCGCTGGTGAAGTAGTGCTGCACCCAGCGCCTCAGGTCCTCGGCGCCCAGCCCGGGAACGCCCCACTCGGGCAGCGCGCTGCGACCGTAGCTGCGGGCACCGAAGCGGAAGATCCCCAGCGAGTCGGTGACGCTGCGCGAGCGACCCGCCTCCTCGGTCCGCAGGATCGACTTCTCCTTCTCCAGGTCGGCCGTCGGCAGGTGAGCGAGGGAGGCGCAGACCTGCCCCAGGAAGTCGACCACCTCCGTCGAGGTGCCCTGGATGTGGAAGCCGGTGGTGTCGATCGTGGTCTCACCGTTGTAGTGGGAGGTCCGTCCGGCGAGCGGGGCGAGAACCAGGTGCTCGACCAGGTGGCTCGCTCCGCGCCAGCGCGGTTCCTCGTCGACCATGCCGACCCGGAAGAGCACCCCGCCGGCGCACGGCCCGTCGCCGCGGTGCGCGACGTAGACCGGGACGCCGTCGACGAGCTGCGGCTCCTGGTCGGTCAGGCTCACAGTCGACGGCCCTTCTTCTCCCGCAGCGGCTGTCCCGCCCGCGCCCGGGCGACCATCTCCGACGGGTCGCCGAAGTAGTTCCAGGGGGCCTCGCTCCCGTACGGACCGGTGCGGTCCAGCAACGCGACGGCGTTGCGCTGGTCACCCAGCAGGGCGAAGGCGCAGGCGAAGGTGTGCAGCGCCTGGACCCAGCCGTAGCGCGGCGCGAACTGCGGGTTCCACACGGAGTGGTGCGCCGCCTGCCACACCTCGGCGCCCATCGTCGACTGCTGGGCGTACCGTCGTCCCCCCGCCGCGTCGGTGTCGATCACGTGCTCGATGTGCAGCTGGGGGACCACCATCGCGTCCAGCGAGCCTGGGGGAGACTGCCGGGCGCAGGTGTCGGCGAACTCGGCCGCCAGCTTCCAGCTGCCGTACCACTTGGGCAGCAGATACTGCAGGTAGTAGCCCTGGGCGAGGATCACGTGCGGGTCACACCGCCGCACCTGCTCGTAGCGGTACGCGGCCTCCGATCGACCCAACCCGAGCCCGAGAGCGGGTGGGAGACTCGCCGTCCACAGCGTGGGGTCGTCCTCGTTCTGGGCGATCGCGTCGTGCAGGACCCGGTCCGCGCCCTGCAGGATCTCGTGGAAGGTGGCGAAGGAGTCCTTGCCCACCGTGTCGGCCCGGCCGCTGCCGCGGACCCTCCACGCCTCGTCGATCATCGCCTCGGCCAGGACGGCCGCCGCGAAGGAGTCGTCGGGACGCTCGGCCAGCTGCCGCTGGGCCAGCTGACCGCCACCGTCGGCGGCGGCCTCGATCACCAGCTGGGTCCGCTCGGAGGCGTCGACCTGCGTGGTGATCCAGACGACCCGCGGCCAGTCCCCGGCCTGCACGGCTGCCCGGATGTCGCGGGCGGACGGGTAGATCGCTGACGGCTTCGTCACCAGTCGCTGTGCGGCTCGCATGCCGGGAGCATACGGTCGTGGTCGGACAGCGGTGGTGTCCCGGTCGGTGCCCTCGGTCCCGCTCATCACCCTCGACTGTCGGCGTACCCGAGTAGGTTGTTCCGGTGACTCTGGGGGTGGCGTCGTGCCGCTCCCTGCCCCTCCTGCCCTCCTGCTCTCCCGAGAGGCTCCACCCGTGACCGTGTCTGTCTGTCGCGCTCCGCGCTCCGGGGTCACGGGCTCCGCGGATTCTCGCTCGTTCGTCCGGATCAGTGACGACGGAAAGCGTGTCGCCCCTGATCCCTCCTGCACTCCCGAGAGGCTCCACCCGTGACCCTGACGGGACTCGTCGAACTCTTCGCCACCGACCCGACCGTCGCCGAGGCCGTTTCCGACGCGCGCTCGCGTACGGCGCCGGCGCTCGACCTGACCTCGCCTCCGGCCATGCGTCCCCTGCTGGCAGCTGCGCTGGCCGCGGAGTCCGACCGGGGCGGCAGCGGTCGGCCGGTGCTCCTGGTCGCCTCCACCTACCGCGAGGCCGAGAGCCTGGCCGCAGCCTGCCGGTCACTGGTGGGCGAGGACGACGTGGCCTACTACCCGGCCTGGGAGACGCTGCCGCACGAGCGGCTCAGCCCCCGCTCCGACACCGTCGGGCGTCGGCTCGCCGTGCTCCGTCGGCTGGTCGGCAACGACGAGCAGCCGGCCCCGAAGATCATCGTCGCGCCGGTCCGCAGCGTGCTCCAGCCGCAGGTGAAGGGACTCGGCCAGATGGCCCCCGTCCGGCTGGTGGTCGGCCGCGACATCGAGCTCGACGAGCTGGCCCAGGCGCTGGTCGGGGCGGCGTACGTGCGGGTGGACATGGTCGAGCGGCGCGGTGAGTTCGCGGTCCGCGGCGGCATCGTCGACATCTTCCCGCCGACCGAGGAGCACCCGGTCCGGATCGACTTCTTCGGCGACACGATCGAGGAGATCCGCTACTTCACCGTGGCCGACCAGCGGTCGTCGGACCTCACCCTCACCGAGGTGATCGCCTCGCCCTGCCGGGAGCTGCTGCTCACCGACGACGTACGCCAGCGGGCGTTCGCCCTGTCCCAGCAGCACCCCGAGCTGATCGACATGCTCGACCGGATCGCCCAGGGCCACGCCGTCGACGGGATGGAGGCCCTGTCCCCGGTCCTGGTGGACGGGATGGAGTTGCTGGTCGACGTGCTCCCCGCCGACACCACCGTGCTGGTCTGCGACCCCGAGCTGGTCCGCGGTCGGGCCATCGACCTGGTCAAGACGTCGGAGGAGTTCCTGCACGCCTCCTGGGCCGCGGCCGCCGGTGGCGGTCAGGCGCCGATCGACCTGGGCGCCTCGTCGTACCAGCCGCTGGCCGACGTCCGCGCCGCCGCGCTGGCCCGCGGCCTGGCCTGGTGGACGCTGTCGCCCTTCAGCGCCGGACCGGGCGATGACCAGCCCACCGTCATCCGCACCGACGACGGCGAGGTCGTCGACTTCTCCATGGTCGTGTCCACCCGCGGTGTGGAGTCGAGGACCGTCGCCGGCCACACGCAGGACACCTACCGGGGCGAGGTCGAGGCGGCGATCGCCGAGATCGGGCGGCGGCTGGCCGACGGCTGGCGGGTCGTGCTGACCGCCGAGGGCAAGGGCATGACCGACCGGATGGCGGAGGTGCTGACCGAGCACGAGCACCCGGTCCGGGTGGTCGAGCGGCTCGACGAGCCGCCCGCCGCCGGGGTGGCGACCGTGGTGCTCGGCGACCTGCCGCACGGCTTCCTGGCGGACCGGATCAAGCTGGCGCTGTTCACCGCCGGCGACCTGTCCGGGCAGCGCACCGCCGACAAGGCGACCCGGAAGATGCCCGTCCGGCGCAAGAACACGATCGACCCGCTGGAGCTGACGCCGGGCGACGCCGTGGTCCATAACCAGCACGGCGTCGGCCGCTACGTGGAGATGGTGCAGCGGAGCGTGGCCGGCTCGGTCCGGGAGTACCTGGTGATCGAGTACGCGGCCTCCAAGCGGGGTCAGCCCGGCGACCGGCTCTACGTGCCGATGGACTCCCTCGACCAGGTGACCCGCTACATCGGCGGCGAGAACCCGACGCTGGACAAGATGGGCGGCGCCGACTGGACCAAGCGCAAGGGGCGGGCCCGCAAGGCCGTCCGGGAGATCGCCGGCGAGCTGATCAAGCTGTACGCCGCCCGGCAGGCCTCCCGGGGTCACGCCTTCGGGCCCGACACGACCTGGCAGCGCGAGCTGGAGGACGCCTTCAGCTTCGTCGAGACCCCCGACCAGCTGGCGGCCATCGACGAGGTCAAGCACGACATGGAGCAGGTGGTCCCGATGGACCGGCTGATCTGCGGCGACGTGGGCTACGGCAAGACCGAGATCGCCGTCCGGGCCGCGTTCAAGGCGGTCCAGGACGGCAAGCAGGTCGCGGTGCTGGTCCCCACCACGCTGCTGGTGCAGCAGCACTACGCCACCTTCGCCGACCGCTACGCCGGCTTCCCCGTCAACGTCGCCCCGCTCAGCCGCTTCCAGACGCCGGCCGAGTCCAAGGCGACGAAGGAGGGGGTGGCCGACGGCAAGATCGACGTGGTGGTCGGCACCCACCGGCTGCTGAGCGGCGAGATCCAGTTCAAGGACCTGGGTCTGGTCATCATCGACGAGGAGCAGCGGTTCGGCGTCGAGCACAAGGAGCAGCTGAAGCGGCTGCGGATGGACGTCGACGTGCTGGCCATGTCGGCCACGCCGATCCCGCGCACGCTGGAGATGGCCATCACCGGCATCCGGGAGATGAGCACCATCGCGACGCCGCCGGAGGAACGTCACCCGGTGCTCACCTTCGCCGGTCCGTACGACGAGGCCCAGCTGACCGCCGCGATCCGCCGCGAGCTGCTCCGCGAGGGTCAGGTGTTCTACATCCACAACCGGGTGCAGAGCATCGACAAGGTGGCCAAGAAGCTGGGGGAGCTGGTGCCCGAGGCCCGGGTGGTCACCGCCCACGGGCAGATGGGGGAGCAACGGCTCGAGCAGGTGATGGTCGACTTCTGGGAGCGCCGCGCCGACGTCCTGGTCTGCACCACCATCGTCGAGGCCGGGCTGGACATCTCCACGGCCAACACGCTGCTGATCGAGCGGGCCGACCTGCTGGGGCTCTCTCAGCTGCACCAGCTGCGGGGACGGGTGGGCCGAGGCCGGGAGCGCGGGTACGCCTACTTCTTCTATCCCCCAGAAAAGCCGCTGACCGAGACCGCCCACGACCGGTTGGCCACCATCGCCGCCCACACCGACCTCGGTGCCGGCATGGCGGTGGCCATGAAGGACCTGGAGATCCGCGGCGCCGGCAACATGCTGGGCGGCGAGCAGTCCGGTCACATCGCCGACGTCGGCTTCGACCTCTACATCCGGCTCGTCGGTGAGGCCGTCGCGGAGTACCGGGGCGAGGACAGCGAGCCGGAGGCCGACGTCCGGATCGAGCTGCCGATCACCGCGCACCTGCCCGAGGACTACGTCGAGTCGGAGCGGTTGCGGCTGGAGATGTACAAGCGACTGGCCGAGGTCCGCTCCGAGACCGACATCGAAGCCGTACGGGAGGAGCTGGCCGACCGCTACGGCCCGCTGCCGACCGCGGTGGAGACGCTGCTCGACGTGGCCCGCTTCCGGCTGCACGCGCGGGCGCACGGTCTGACCGACATCGTCAGCAGCGGCAACTACATCCGCTTCGCGCCGGCCGAGCTGCTCGAGTCCAAGCAGCTGCGGCTGAAGCGCCTCTACCCGGGGTCGGTCGTCAAGGACACGGCCAAGCTGATCCTGGTGCCACGGCCGCGGTCCAAGACCATCGGGGGCGAGCCGCCCAAGGACGGCGAGCTGCTGGCCTGGTGCACCGCGGTGATCACCGCGGTCTTCGGCAGCTGAGCCGGGTGGGGCCGACGGGCGC
>JBMDXL010000682.1:0-9207 GCA_048594465.1 Microlunatus sp.
GTCGGCTTCGGCGTGCTGCTGGTGGTCGCCGTCGGCAACGCGGTGGTCGGCTCGCCGCTGGGGTTGGAGTCGGCGAACTCCGACCACGGCGGCAACGTCCAGGGCATCGCCGCCCTCGTCTTCACCCGGTACGTGTTCGTCTTCGAGGCCACCGCGGCCCTGCTGATCACCGCTGCCCTGGGCGCCATGGTGCTGGCCCACCGTGAGCGGCTGACGCCCAAGAAGAAGCAGCCCGAGCTGGTGGCGGAGCGGATGCAGAAGTACGCCGAGACCGGCCTGCACCCCGGACCGCTGCCCAGCCCCGGTGTCTTCGCCCGGCACAACGCCGTCGACACCCCGGCGCTGCTGCCCGACGGCACCGCGTCGGAGCTGTCGGTCTCGGCGACCCTGCGGGCCCGCGGCACCGTGGCCGACGCGCACGAGCTGTCGGCCCCGATCGAGCGGACGCTGCGCGCGATCGAGGGCGCCGACGAGGAGCCCGGGAGCGACGTCTCCCGCAACACGGGGCAGTCGCGTGCCGGGGGAGGGAGCTGAATGAACCCCGACTACTACATCGGCCTGTCGGCGATCCTGTTCACGATCGGGCTGATCGGCTTCATGACGCGGCGCAACGCGATCGTGGCCTTCATGTGCGTCGAGCTGATGCTGAACGCTGCCAACCTGTCCCTGGTCACCTTCGCGCGGGTGCACGGCGCGTTGGACGGACAGGTGGCCGCCTTCTTCGTCATGGTGGTGGCCGCGGCGGAGGTCGTGGTGGGACTCGCCATCATCGTCTCCATCTTCCGCACCCGCCGGTCGGCCTCGGTCGACGACGCCAACCTGTTGAAGTTCTGAGGGGACAGCGGTGAATCTGCTCGAAGTGGTCACCCCGGTCGCGGCCGAGGGACTCTTCTCGTACGCCTGGTTGCTGATCGCCATCCCGGCGCTCAGCGCGGCGATCCTGCTGCTCGTCGGTCGCGCCGGCGACGCGTGGGGTCACCTGCTCGGCACCCTGGCTCCGATCGCGTCCTTCGCCATCGGCGTCGCCCTGTTCGTGCAGCTGCTGGGTCGTGAGGAGTCCGCCCGCGCGGTCGCCGTCCCCGTCTACACCTGGATCACGTCCGGGCGCTGGGACATCGGCGTCGGTCTGCTGGTCGACCAGCTGTCCATCATGTTCGTGCTGCTGATCACCGGTGGGGGCAGCCTGATCCACGTCTACTCGATCGGCTACATGGCCCACGACGAGCGGCGCCGCCGCTTCTTCGGCTTCCTCAATCTGTTCGTGGCCGCGATGCTGCTGCTCGTCCTGGCCGACAACTACCTGGTGCTGTTCGTCGGCTGGGAGGGTGTGGGTCTGGCCTCGTACCTCCTGATCAGCTTCTGGCAGCACAAGCCCTCGGCGGCCGTGGCCGGCAAGAAGGCGTTCGTGGTCAACCGGGTCGGTGACCTGGGCATGTCGGTCGCCATCATGCTGATGCTGGCCGCCTTCGGCTCGTCGGCCTTCGTCGACGTCAACGCCGGAGCCGCCGCGATGCCCGGTGGCATGGCCACGGTGATGGGTCTGCTGCTGCTCCTCGGGGCCTGCGGCAAGTCCGCCCAGGTGCCGCTGCAGTCCTGGCTGCTGGACGCCATGGAGGGTCCGACCCCGGTGTCGGCCCTGATCCACGCCGCCACCATGGTGACCGCCGGGGTCTACCTGGTCACCCGCTCCTTCGCGATCTTCGAGCAGACCGAGGCTGCGGCCACCGCGGTGGTGGTGGTCGGCACGGTGACCCTGCTGGCCGGCGCCTGGATCGGCTGCGCCAAGGACGACATCAAGAAGGCGTTGGCCGGCTCGACCATGTCGCAGATCGGCTACATGATGCTGGCCGCGGGCATCGGCCCGGCCGGCTACGCGTTCGCGATCTTCCACCTGGTCACCCACGGCTTCTTCAAGGCGAACATGTTCCTGGGGGCCGGCTCGGTGATGCACGGGATGGACGACGACGTGAACATGCGCCACTACGGGGCGCTGTCGCGGGCCATGCCGGTCACCTTCATCACCTTCGCCGCCGGCTACCTGGCCATCATCGGCTTCCCGTTCTTCGCCGGCTTCTACTCCAAGGACCACATCATCGAGGCGGCCTTCGAGCACAGCGCCCTGGTCGGGGCCCTGGCCATGCTCGGCGCCGGAGTGACCGCGTTCTACATGACCCGGCTGATGCTGATGACCTTCCTGGGTCAGAAGCGCTGGTTGGCCGGCGTGCACCCGCACGAGTCGCCGGCGGTGATGACCGTGCCGCTGATCATCCTCGGCGTCTTCTCCTTCGCCGGTGGTCTGCTGCTGAACAACTGGATCGGCGGCTGGCTGGATCCCGCCTTCGGTATCGCCCACGGCGAGGAGCACGCGCCGAGCCTGCTGCACGTCACTCCGGTCGGCCTGGTCACCCTGCTGCTGGTCGCGGCCGGTGTGGCGGTCGCGTTCGTGGTCTTCGGTCCGCGCAAGGACATCCCGCTGACCGCCCCGGACAGCCGGTCGCCGTTCACCCTGGCCGGACGCAACGACCTCTACGGTGACGCGCTCAACGAGGCCGCCCTGATGCGGCCCGGGCAGCAGCTGACCGACGGTCTGCTGCGGCTGGAGGACGACGGCATCGACGGTGGCGTCAACTCCACCGGCGCGGTGATCACCCAGATCTCGGGTCAGCTGCGCAAGGTGCAGAACGGTTTCGTGCGGTCGTACGCGCTGACCATGGTCCTCGGGGCCGTGGTGGTCGGTGCCGTGATCGCTCTCGGACGGCTCGGCTAGGAAGTGACTGGAATGATTCCCTGGTTGAGTGTGCTGGCCCTGCTGCCCCTGGTCGGGGCGGCGGCGCTGATCGTGGTCAAGGGTCACGCAGCCAAGCTGCTGGCTCTGGCGGTCTCGCTGGTCGCCTTCGTGATCTCGGTGGGTCTGCTGATCGCCTACCGGCCCGGAGCCGGGATGCAGCTCAGCGAGCAGGTGCCCTGGATCAAGCCGCTCGGGGTCTACTACGCCCTCGGGCTGGACGGCATCGGGCTGACCCTGGTGCTGCTGGTCACCATCGTCACCCCGCTGGTCATCATCGCCAGCTGGAACGACTTCGACACCGAGGGGGCACCCGCGTGGGTCGCCTCCGGGGACGGGACCGCACCGCCGCCGAAGTACGACAGCCGGGTCTTCTTCGCCCTGGTGCTGGCGGTGGAGAGCTGTGCGCTGTTCCTGTTCCTGGCCACCGACGTGTTCCTCTTCTACGTCTTCTTCGAAGTCATCCTGATCCCGATGTACTTCCTGATCGGCGGCTTCGGCGGGGCGCGGCGCAGCTACGCGGCGGCCAAGTTCCTGATCTTCGGTCTGCTCGGCGGCTTCGTGATGCTGGCCAGCGTGATCGGGCTGTACGTGCTGTCGGCCCAGACCGGCCGGGCCAGCTACCTGCTGTCGGACCTGATGCAGCTGGACATCGCCACCGACACCGGTCGCTGGCTGTTCCTGGGCTTCATGTTCGCGTTCGCCATCAAGGCGCCGCTGGTGCCGCTGCACACCTGGCTGCCCGACGCGGCCGAGGAGTCCAGCCCCGGCGGGGCGACCATGATGGTCGGCGTCATGGACAAGATCGGCACCTTCGGGATGATCCGGTTCTGCCTGGGGCTGTTCCCCGAGGCCAGCCAGTGGGCCACCCCGGTGGTGCTGGTGCTGGCCACCATCTCGATCCTGTACGGCGCCATCCTGGCCATCGGCAGCCGGGACCTGATGCGCCTGATCGCCTACACCTCGATCAGCCACTTCGGTTTCATCGTGCTGGGCATCTTCGCCTTCACCAGCCAGTCGATGGTCGGCTCGACCCTCTACATGCTGAACCACGGGCTGTCCACAGCCGGCTTGTTCCTGGTCGTCGGCTACCTGATCAAGCGCCGCGGGTCCCGCGACGTGTACGCCTTCGGCGGGGTGCAGAAGGTGGCGCCGGTGGCGGCGGCCCTGTTCCTGTTCGCCGGGCTGTCCACGCTGTCGCTGCCGGGGTTGTCCAGCTTCGTCTCCGAGTTCATGGTGCTGGCCGGAACCTTCAGCCGGCACCCCGCGTACGCGGCGGTCTCGACCCTGGCCATCGTGCTGGCCGCGCTCTACATCCTGCTGATGTACCAGCGCACCATGACCGGGCCGGTCACCGCCGACGTCGATCGGACCATCACCGACGACCTGAACGGCCGGGAGCGGCTCGCCCTGGCCCCGCTGGTGATCTTGATCCTGGTTCTCGGCGTGTTCCCCAAGCCGATGCTGGACGTGATCGCGCCGTCGGTGGAGGCGACCATGCAGCACGTCGGCGTGAGCGACCCGCAACCCTGGGTCACAGCAGAAGGGGGTAGGTGAGCCCGATGGAGATCGCTGCTCCCAGCATCGAGTACGGGCTGCTGATGCCCTTCATCCTGATCTTCGCGGCCGCCTGCCTCGGGGTCGGGGTCGAGGCGTTCGCTCCGCGGGCCAGCCGCCGCGCGGTCCAGCTGACCATCGTCTACGCCGCCATCGCGGCCGCGCTGTTCATGACCCTGCGGAACTGGGCCGTGCACCCCCCGACCGTGGCCGCCGAGGGCTCGGTCAGCGTGGACGGGCCCACGTCGTTCATGTGGGTCATCCTGCTGATCTTCGGCGCGATCTCGTTCCTGCTCATCGCCGACCGGACCGCCGAGAACGGCGCCAGCGCCTTCGCCCCGCAGGCCGCCGCGGTGCCGGGCACCGAGGCCGAGGCCGAAGCCGCGCGGGCCGGGGTCGAGCACACCGAGGTCTACCCGCTGGCGCTCTTCGCCCTGTCTGGGATGATGCTGTTCCCGGCCTCGGCGGACCTGATCACCATGTTCATCGCGCTGGAGATCTTGTCGCTTCCGCTCTACGTGCTCTGCGGTCTGGCCCGCCGCCGCCGGCTGCTGTCGCAGGAGGCGTCGCTGAAGTACTTCCTGCTCGGGGCCATGTCGTCGGCGATCTACCTCTACGGCGCTGCCCTGTTGTACGGCTACGCCGGGTCGTTCGACTTCGCCGCCATCGACACCGCGCTGCGGGGCGGGACCGGGGACTCCCTGCTGCTGCTGGCCGGGATGGGTCTGGTCGGGGTCGGGCTGCTCTTCAAGTTCGGCGCCGTGCCGTTCCACTCCTGGACCCCCGACGTGTACGCCGGAGCGCCGACCGCGATCACCGCCTTCATGGCCGCGTGCACCAAGATCGCCGCCATCGGCGCCCTGATGCGGGTGTTCTACGTGGCGCTGGGGGCCGACCGCTGGGACTGGCAGCCGGTGATGGCCATCATCGCCGTGGCCACGATGGCCGTCGGCTCGGTGGTGGCGATCAGCCAGACCGACGTCAAGCGGATGCTGGCCTACTCCTCGATCGCTCACGCCGGCTTCCTGATGACTGCGTTCGTCGGGGCCTCGCAGGCCGCCTCGGGCAGCCCGACCGGCGGTCTGACCAGCGTCTCCTCGGTGATGTTCTACCTGGTGGCGTACGGAGCCGCGACGCTCGGCGCCTTCGCCGTGATCACCCTGGTCCGCGACCCCAGCGGCGAGGCGACCCTGCTGTCCAGCTGGGTCGGTCTGGCCCGGCGCTCGCCGGCCGCCGCCGTGGTGTTCTCCGTGTTCATGCTCAGCTTCGCGGGCATCCCGCTGACCAGCGGGTTCATCGGCAAGTGGGCGGTCTTCGCCGCGGCCTGGAACGGTGGCGCCGAGTGGCTGGTCGTGGTCGCGGTCGTGATCAGCGTGATCGCCGCCTTCTTCTACATCCGGGTCATCGTGCTGATGTTCTTTTCCGAGCCGGCCGAGGGCCCGGTGGCCGTGATCAAGCCGGGAGCGTCGACCCTGGTGGCCGTGGGCGTCGCCGTCGTGGCCACGGTGGCGCTGGGACTGTTCCCCGGTCCGCTGCTCGAACTGGCGCAGGTGGCCGGGGAGTTCGTCCGCTGAGTCACAATGGTGCTGGGTCACGACAGGGCCCCCTCACCGGCTCGTGCCGTCACGGTGGTGAGGGGCTCGCCGCGTAGCGGGGTCTGAGGGTGACTCGCCCGCCGCGCTCCGCGGTGCGGTGGACGAGGATCGAGGAGAGCGGTGCTGGCATCCAGGGAGCGGGAGGTCGCGTTGGAGGCGACTGTCCGCGAGCGACTCGAGCTGATCGAGTCCGCGCTGCTCCGCGCGGCCGAGGCCGACTCGGTCATGGTGACCGAGGCTGCCCGGCACATCATCGCGGCCGGCGGCAAGCGGTTCCGGCCGCTGCTGGTGGTGCTCGCCTCCCAGTTCGGCCCGGCCGATGACCAGGCCGGCGCCGCCCCGGTGGAGGACGTCGTGCGGGCGGCCCTGGTGGTCGAGCTCACCCACGTGGCCAGCCTCTACCACGACGACGTGATGGACGAGGCCCGGTTGCGGCGCGGCTCGGCCAGCGCCAACGCGCGCTGGGGCAACACCGTGGCCATCCTGGTGGGCGACTTCCTGTTCGCCCGGGCGTCGGAGGAGGTCGCCGAGCTCGGTCCGGACTACGTACGCCTGCAGTCGCGGACGTTCGCGCGACTGGTCCAGGGCCAGATCGCCGAGACTGTGGGGCCGCAGGACGCCGACCCGCTGGCCCACTACCTGCAGGTGGTGGCCGACAAGACGGCCTCCCTGATCGCCACGTCGGCCCTCTTCGGGGCCAAGGTGGCCGGGGCCGACCTGGCCGTCCAGCAGGCCCTGGCCGCGTACGCGGAGGAGATCGGCACCGTCTTCCAGCTCTCCGACGACATCATCGACGTCACCTCCGACGAGACCGGCAAGACCCCCGGCACCGACCTGCGCGAGGGCATTCCCACCCTGCCCACGCTGCTCTTCCGCCGCTCCGCCGACCCGACCTCGCCCACCGACGCCCGGCTGCTGCAGCTGCTCGACTCCGATCTCAGCGACGACGCGGACCTGGGAGAGGCGCTGGCGCTGCTCCGGGTCCACCGGTGCGTCGACGAGGCCCGGGTCGAGGTCCGGCGCCGCGCGGACCGCGCCCGCTCGTACCTCACCGACCTGCCCGCCGGCCCCGCCCGCGACGCCCTGGCTGATCTTTGCGACTCGGTGGTCACCCGGACGGTGTAGTCGGCGGTGTCTCGACACTCGCCGTTCCGGTACGCGCCGATCGGTCCTGACGTCCCCCGCCCAGCGCAGACGGTGAAGCGTTGTCTGCGCTCTTCTCAGTCCAGCCAGGACCGGGCGCTTCGCTGCACGGCCGCTCGCGACGGGCTCGCGCTCGACTGGCGGCAACGGGAAGTCGTCTCCCGCTGTGCGCTGCGCGCGTCAGACCCTGCCCGGGTCCGGTGCCCCCACAGCCCACAACCCACCCGGGAGGTCGAACTTTCCGTCATTCGACGGGGTCTGCGACGTCCTTTCCTGTCCGATGCCGGGGTTGCCGTCGAATGACTGTGAGGATCGACGTATCGGCCCGGTGGTGATGGGCTGGTGTTTGGTGGTGGCGGGTGTGACCCTTCGTATGACTGGCGAGATGCCTTGATCGCCGACATGTCCACCCGCTGCTGTCGGCACCGGCCCGGCCGGAGACGTTGGCCTGATCAGGAGCTTGACCGCCGGTAGCCGCCGACGTGTCTCATCACAGTCCTGCCATCTCCGTACCGGACCGGACCTCGCGTCCCCACTGGTCGAAGGAGAGAACGCCATGCCCATGTTGGCAGAACTGGTCGAAGTCGTCATCGGCGTCGACACCCACGCAGACACCCACACCGCTGCGGTGCTGGATGCCCGAACCGGCGGGGTGCTCGCCCAGATCACGGTCACCACCGACCCCGACGGCTACGCCGAGCTCGTCACGCTGGCCGAGGCCTACTCCGGTCTGCGGGCCTGGGCGCTGGAAGGTGCTGGTGGCTACGGCGCCGGGCTCGCCCGGCACCTCGGCGACGCCGAGGAGCTGGTCGTCGAGCTGGACCGCCCGGTCCGTGCCCGCCGGCGTGGCGGGGCCAAGTCCGACCCGATCGACGCCGAGCGCGCCGCCCGCGAGGCCCTGGGCCGGACCCGTCTGGCCCAGCCCAAGACTGGTCCGGTGCGGGGTGCGGTCGCGATGCACCTGACCGCGCGGAGGGCCGCCGTCGAGGCCTCCTCCACCGCGCAGCGTCAACTACGCGCCTTGGTCATTACCGCGCCAGAGGTGGTCCGGGCCCGCTTCCGCGGCCAGTCCACGACGGCCATGGTCACCACCGCCGCCCGGCTCCGCCCGGCCACCACCCACGGTGACGTGGAAGTGGTCGAGGCGCTGTCGGTGCTCCGCAGCCTGGCCCGGCGGATCACCTTCTTGACCGAGGAGGCCGACGAGCACGAACGCGCCATCCGCGCGCTGGTGCGCTCCTGGCGTCCCGACCTGCTCCAGGTCAGCGGCGTCGGCCCGATCGTGGCCGGCATCGTCCTCGCGGCCTGGTCCCACCCGGGCCGGGTCCGCGACGACGCCGCCTTCGCCATGCTCGCCGGCGTCGCACCGATCCCCGCCTGCTCGGGCAAGACGACCCGCTACCGCCTCAACCGGTCCGGCGACCGCCAGCTCAACCGGGCCCTGCACACCATCGCGTTGACCCGGCTCCGCCACGACCCCGACACCCGCGCCTACGCCGAACGCCGCCGAGCCCAGGGCAAGACCGACCGCGAGATCAAAAGATGCCTCAAGCGTTACATCGCCCGCCAGCTCCACCGCCAGCTCGAGAACCCACCCCAGCTCATAACTGCCGCTTGACATCCATAGGAGCGTCGGAATCTTCCCTCGCCCCTGATGGTCCGACGGCGTCAGGTCGCTGAGCGCCGACCTCTCCGGCCGCGCCGTCGGACAACACCCGCGTGAGACCCGCCAACACTCGCGTCGGAACGGCCACCACCGACGCTGAAACGGACGACACGTCAGCTCAGCGGGGGACACCGGGACGCCCCACGAGCGTCCACGACGCTCGACGCTGATGGCATGACCGAGCACACGACTCCGCTGAACACCCGCACGCCTTTCACCCGGAAGCAGGCTCTCCGTTCGGGCTTCGCCGACAACGACCTGGCCGGCCACCGCTTCCGGCGGATCTTCCACGGCATCTACGTCGCTGCCGACGTCGAGCTCACCCTCGCCGTCCGGACGCGAGCGGCGCTGCTCGTGGCGCCTCGTGGCTCCCGGGCCAGCCACCACACGGCCGTCCTGCTCTGGGGCGGATGGGCTCCGACCACAGCGGACATCCACATCAGCTCACCGGTCCGGTCGAC
>JBMDXL010000683.1:0-3339 GCA_048594465.1 Microlunatus sp.
GTGCGCGAGCTCGTCTCCGAGTCCGGGCAGGCGACCCTGCCGATGCCCTCGGGCCCGGTCCGCGAGACCGACGTCCTGGACCCGGTCCGACTGGCGGTGTACGAGGCGGTGCCGGCCCGGCGGCGGGTCGGGGCCGGCGAGATCGCGCTCGCGGCCGGGGTGTCCGTGCCGACCGCCCTGGCCCAGCTCGGCGCCCTGGAGGACGTCGGACTGGTCGTGTCCGACGACGAAGGCTGGCGGGCGGTGGTGCGGCGCTGATCACGGCCGTGGCTGGCCGACGGCGGTCTGGTCCCGGAGGCCCAGCACGTTGCCGTCATCGCCGATCTCCAGCGACCGACAGCGCTGGGCTCAGCGCGCCCCCTCCAGGAAGAACTTCAGCAGCGGGCCGGCGGTCTTCGAGCCCGACTGTCCCGTGTTCACGAACACCGCGACGGCCAGGTCGCCCTGGCCGGCGATCATCCAGGCGTGGGTCTTCAGCGGGTCGGCGTTGCCGTACTCGGCGGTGCCGGTCTTGGCGATCACGTCGGGGCCGGGCACGTCGGCCAGGCTGCGGCCACTGCCCTCGGTGACCACGGCCCGCATCATCGACCTCAGGGCCTTGGCCTCGTCCGCCGACAGCGGAGGGGCGGTGGTCTTGGCGGTCTCGCCGTCCACCAGGACCGGGATGACCGTCCGGCCACCGCTGACCGACGCGGCGACGGCGGCCATGGCCATCGGGGACGCCAGCACCGTGCCCTGCCCGATCATCGCGGCAGCGCCGCCGGTGCCCGAGGAGTCCTCCGGCACCTGGCCGAAGAAGGACGGGAAGCCGGTGTCGTAGTCCGCCCCCAGGCCGAGGGAGGCGGCCGCCTGGGCCAGGTCGCCGTCCTCGAGCTTGGTCCGGGCGCCGATGAAGGCGGTGTTGCAGGACTGTGCCAGCGCGGTCTTCAGCGTGATGGTGCCGAGCCGGCTGCTGGGGTAGTCGCTGTAGTTCTTGAACCGCCGCCCGTCCACGGTCACCGTCTCGGGGCACTCGACGTCCGACGACGGCTTGACCCCCGCCCGCAGCAGAGCCAGCGCGGACACGACCTTGAAGGTCGAGCCGGGGGCGGCCTGGCCGGTCGTGGCCAGGTTCTGGTCCTTGGTGCCCGGTCCGTTCGCGGCAGCCAGCACGGCGCCGGTGGAGGGCCGGATGGCGACGATCGCACTGGCCGGCTTGGTGTCGGCCAGCGCCTCCTCGGCCAGCTGCTGGAGGAACACGTTGAGGGTCAGCCGCAGGTCCTTGCCCGCCACCGGCTTCGCCTCGAACACCATGACCGGCGGGGCCGGGCTGGCGGAGCCCCTGGGTGCGCTCGACGGCGTGGGCGCGGGTGTGCCCGAGCCCGACGGCGACGGAGAGGGCGACGACCCGGAGGTCAGCGGCAGCAGCCGCACCTGCACCCCGGGCGTACCGCGCAGCGTGGTGTCGTAGCGCTTCTGCAGACCGGACAGGCCCACGTCGTCGCCGGACACTACCGCGCCGTCGGAGTCGTCGACGATCTCCTTGGTCGCCTGGCCGACGGTGCCGAGGACGGGCCGGGCGAAGTCGCGGGTGGGCGCCAGCACCTGCTCGCCCTGGATCGGCAGAGCCCCCTTGATCGCGAACACGTCGGCGTTGCTGGGTCGGCTGTCGTCGGTCGCGCGGTAGGTGATCGCCTCGACGAAGGCGTCGTCGCCGGCCGCGGCCACCTTCTTGGCGTACGCGGCCGCGTCGACGTCGACGAGCTTGGCCAGGCGGGCGGCCGAGGCCGCCGCAGCGTCACCGTCCACGACGGTCTTGTCGATCCCGATCCGGACCACCGGGCGGAGCTTGGCGATCACCTCGTCGTCCTCGCCCAGCACCTCGCCCCGGGTCGCTGTCAGCCGCCGCTGACTGAGCCGGTTCGACCCGTTCAGCTGGGGCTCGACCACCGAGGCCTGCCAGGCCGTCTTCCACCGTCCGGCGTCGTTCTGCAGCTGGGCGGTCGAGCTGTAGGTCCACTTCTGCGGCACCCCGGGGAAGGTCCAGCTGACGTCCAGGGTCGCGGTGGCCGCAGAGCCGGACTCGTCCACCTCGTTGACGCTCACGGTCGGCGAGACGGGTCCCATGCCCCGGACCAGGGTCTGGAACGACGCGTTCACGTCCGCCCCGGCGGCGGCCACGAACTCCACGCCGGTGAGGTCCTTCGCGCTCAGACCGGCGGCCAGCTCGGCCGCGGCGCGCTCCGGGGTGTCGCCGTTCGGCCGCGGCAACCCGCCGCCGGTGCAGCCGGACACCAGCAGCGACGCGGCCAGGACCCCGCCCAGGGCCCACCGCAGCCGACCGCGCGCCCGCGCGGGCCGTCGAGCCACCACTGGTCTGTCATCGCCTCTGCCGAACATCCCGGCCATCCTGCCATCGCGGCGCGGCTCTCCCCAGGACCACGCCGGGGCGTCGGCGGGAAGGGGACCGTTTTCTCCCGGCCGATGGTGGAGATGTCAACCCTTGTCCCGGCGGCGCCGTTCCACTTGGATGAGGGGGGTGAGGCGCCATCAGATCGAGACACCGTTGGGAAGCGGGATCGACCGGGGGATGCACATCATCACGTACGGGCACTACGGCCGTCCGGTGCTGGTGTTCCCCTCCGAGGCGGGTCGAGCCTGGGACTTCGAGAACAACGGCATGGTCGCTGCGGTCGCCGATCTGGTGAACGCGGGCCGGGTGAAGCTCTACTGCGTCGACTCCCTCGACGCCGACACCTGGTCCGACAAGGGCCTGCCGATCGAGGAGCGGGCGCTGCGGCACGAGGTGTACACCAGGTGGCTGACCCACACCGTGGTGCCGTACATCCACGACGACACCGCCGCCGGTGCGGAGCTGATCACCACCGGCTGCAGCATGGGCGCCTACCACGCGGTGCACTTCGCCTTCCAGCGTGCCGACCTCGCTCCGCTGGCCATCGGTCTGTCCGGCAACTACGACGTGATGACCTGGCGCTCCTGGGGTGACCGGGGCGACGCCACCTACTTCGCGAACCCCACCGACTACGTCCCCAACCTCCACGGCGACCACCTGGAGTGGCTGCGCAAGCAGCTGTCGATCCTGCTGGTCGTGGGTCAGGGCGCCTGGGAGACCCACCCGACCGGTTCGCTGCCCTCGACGGTGAAACTGGCGCAGCTGGTGCAGGAGAAGGGCATCCGCTGCGAGCTCGATCTGTGGGGCTACGACGTCAGCCACGACTGGGAGTGGTGGCAGCAGCAGCTCGCGCACCATCTGCCACGCTTCTGCTGAGGTCGCGCCCGCGCGCGTCTTGTCCGTACGTCCACTAGAAGAGGAGCCGTGGTGTCCGACACCCGTCATCT
>JBMDXL010000684.1:0-1718 GCA_048594465.1 Microlunatus sp.
GAAGATGGGCTTGCGGCTGAAGACCGGCAGGATCTCGGTGATGATGCCGAAGAACGGCAGCGCCAGGATGTAGACCTCGGGGTGGCCGAAGAACCAGAACAGGTGCTGCCACAAGATCGCCCCGCCGTGGCTGGGGTCGAAGGTGTGGGCACCGAACTGGCGGTCGGCCTCGAGCGCCAGCAGCGCCGCGGCGAAGATCGGGAACGCGATCAGGACCAGCAGGCTGGTGACGAACGAGTTCCAGACGAAGATCGGCATCCGGAACATGGTCATGCCCGGGGCGCGCATGCACACGATGGTCACCGTGAAGTTGACCGCGCCGAGGATGGTGCCCAGGCCCGCGAGCCACAGGCCCATGATCCAGAGGTCACCGCCGATGCCGGGGCTGCGCACCGCGTTGGACAGCGGCGTGTAGGCGGTCCAGCCGAAGCTGGCGGCGCCCGAGCGCGTCAGGAAGCCGGAGACCGTGATGAGGCTGCCGAACAGGTAGAACCAGTAGGCCAGCATGTTGAGCCGCGGGAACGCGACGTCGGGCGAGCCGATCTGCAGCGGCACCAGGAGGTTGGCGAAGCCGAAGAACAGCGGCGTCGCGAACAGCAGCAGCATGATCGTGCCGTGCATGGTGAACAGCTGGTTGTAGACCTCGTCGCTGACCACCTGCGAGCCGGGGAAGGCCAGCTCGGAGCGGATCACCAGGGCCATCAGGCCGCCGACGAGGAACCAGACGAACGACGTCGTGAGGTAGAGCTTGCCGATCAGCTTGTGGTCGGTCGTCGTGACGATCTTGGCGAGCTGGGTGCCCAGGGAGTGCTTGGGCTGCTCGACGGTGACGTGGGACGGCGCGTCGGAGACGGCGGTCATTCGGTGGCTCCTGTCTCCTGGGTCTGCAGACCGGGGACCGAGTCTGCGTCGTCCTGGCCGAGGACCGGGCCGGTGTTGCCCTGCTCGGCGAGGTCCTGAAGGTGGGCGTCGTAGTCGGCCTGCTCGACGACCTTGACGTAGAAGAGCATCCGCGTGTGGCGGGTGCCGCAGAGCTCGGCGCAGCGGCCGATGTAAGTGCCGAGGCGGTCGGGGGTCACCGTGAAGTGGTTGGCCCGGCCGGGGATGACGTCCATCTTGAACAGGAACGCCGGCACCCAGAACGAGTGGTTGACGTCGGGGCTGAACAGGTTGATCTCGACGGTCTTGTCCTTGACCAGCCACAGCGTGGGCGGCTCGGCCGCGGTGCCGACCTCGTGGACGACGTCACCGCCCTCGGGGGTGTACTCCTGCGAGTCCTCGTCGTAGCCCAGGTTGTAGTTGAACGACCAGGACCACTGCTGACCGACGACGGTCACCGTCTCCTCGTGCGCCCGGTCGGGGTCGAGGACCTTGTTCTGGGTGTCGAGGGTGAAGTAGAAGAGGACGACCACCATCATCAGCGGCGCGACGGTGTAGAGGATCTCGATCGGCAGGTTGTAGCGCGTCTGGACCGGGATCTCGGTCTCGCTGCGGCGGCGGTAGCGCACGCAGGCGTAGCCGATGAGGCCCCACACCAGGACACCCGTCAGCGCGGCCGCGAGCCACGACCACATCCACAGGGAGTGCATGTAGGGGGCCTCGACGGAGGCCTCCTCGGGGTTGGCCAGACGCCGGATCTGGCTGTCGGTCTCGGCCGAGCACCCGCTCAGCAGCAGGGCGCCGGCGATCAGCACCGCCGCGACCGCTCCGCGTCGGCG
>JBMDXL010000685.1:0-7605 GCA_048594465.1 Microlunatus sp.
GGGGTGGATGATGGTCGAGCGGGGTTGTTTGTGTGGTTCTTGTTGTATCCTGTCGCGGCTGTTTTGCCGGTGGCTGTTGTGATTGGGCCGCACGCCGTCGAGGACGTTGGTGACCTGGCGCGGGATGAACTTCTCGACGTGCTGGCGCGGACCGTAGTTGTTCGAGCAGTTGCTGATCGTGGCCTGCACCCCGAAGGACCGCACCCAGGCCCGGACCAGCAGGTCGGAGCCGGCCTTGGTCGAGGAGTAGGGGCTCGACGGGTTGTACGGGGTCTGCTCGGTGAACTTGGCCGGGTCGTCCAGCTCGAGGTCGCCGTAAACCTCGTCGGTGGAGATGTGGTGGTAGCGGGTGCCGTGCTTCCGCACCGCCTCCAGCAGCGTGTAGGTGCCGATCAGGTTGGTCTGCAGGAACGGCGACGGGTCGCGGAGCGAGTTGTCGTTGTGCGACTCGGCGGCGAAGTGCACCACCACGTCGGTGGCGGCGACCAGTCCGTCGACCAGACCCGCGTCGCAGATGTCGCCCTGCACGAAGGCGAACCGGTCGTCCGGCATCCCCTCCAGCGAGGCCCGGTTGCCGGCGTACGTCAGCTTGTCCAGCACGGTCACGGTGTGGTCGGTGTGCTCGAGCACGTGGCGGACGAAGTTGGAGCCGATGAAGCCGGCGCCGCCGGTCACGAGATAAGCAGACATGGGCGCGATCCTATGGCGAGATACGGATGCCCACCGGCGTTCCGGTCGTTACCCCCCACCCGGGCCGGTGACGCTGATCACCGGCCACCCGCGGCGGTGGTTCCGGCCATGGAAGACTCACCTGCCATGCGTGGCATCATCCTGGCCGGCGGCTCCGGCACGCGGCTCCATCCGGTCACCCTGGGCATCAGCAAGCAGCTGGTGCCGGTCTACGACAAGCCGATGATCTACTACCCGCTGTCGACGCTGATCTTCGCCGGCATCTCCGACGTGCTGATCATCACCACCCCGCACGACGCCCACGGCTTCGAGCGGCTGCTCGGCGACGGCTCGCAGTTCGGGATCTCGATCAGCTACGCGCAGCAGGCCTCGCCGGACGGTCTGGCCCAGGCCTTCGTGATCGGCGCCGACTTCATCGGCGACGACAAGGTCGCCCTCGTGCTGGGCGACAACATCTTCTACGGACCCGGTCTCGGCTCGCAGCTGCAGAGGTTCAGCGACGTCGACGGCGGCGCCGTGTTCGCCTACTGGGTCGCCGAGCCGAGCGCGTACGGCGTGGTGGAGTTCGACGCGGACGGCCGGGCGATCTCGCTGGAGGAGAAGCCCGCCGTGCCGAAGTCGAACTACGCGGTGCCCGGTCTCTACTTCTATGACAACGACGTGATCACCATCGCCCGCGACCTGCGGCCCTCCGCCCGCGGGGAGTACGAGATCACCGACGTCAACAAGCACTACCTGGCGGCCGGTCGGCTGCAGGTCGGGGTGCTCCCCCGCGGCACCGCCTGGTTGGACACCGGCACCTTCGAGTCGTTGAACGACGCCAACAACTTCGTCCGCACGCTGGAGTCCCGGCAGGGCCTGAAGGTCGGCGCCCCCGAGGAGGCCGCCTGGCGACAGGGGTTCCTCACCGACGACGAGCTGCACACCCGCGCCACCGCGCTCTCCAAGTCCGGGTACGGGACCTACCTACTGGACCTGCTGCAACGCGGCCGGGGCTGACCGCTTCGCTCGAGCGTCGCGCAGCGTGACCACGGCGACGCCGACCCCACAGAGGATCAGGACCAGCGCCGGCAGGTAGCCGGTGCCCGGAGGCACGTCCCAGTTCGCCTGACTCCAGGTGGCCATGGCCGCGTCGTCGACGATGCCGCGGAGTGCGCCGAAGGTGGTGACACCGCCGAGCACCAGCATCAGCCTGACCATCGTCCGCGGCGACCAGTGGACGGGACCTCGGCTCACGCAGGCCAGCCAGATGACCACGAGGACGTCGATCAGCCAGAACGCGGCACCGCCCACGACCGAGGGCTCGGCCTCCCGCGGCACCGGATGCAGTCCGGCGACGCCCAGGACGGCGGCGGCCGCGACCAGAGCCAGTCCGGTCACCCGGGCCGGGCGCGGCATGGTCGTCGTGACCACAGCGACCAACCAGGCGAGCGCGGCGAGCAGGATCGCTGCGGCGACCACACCGTGCAGGGAGGTCGGCAGCGCCTCCACCGCCGTCGGCAGCGGGAACGGCCTCCCCGAGTCCATCCGGACCAGACACGCGTCGTCGAAGCCGGCCGAGCCGGGCGGCTCCAGGATCGTCCCGACCAGCAGGGCGGACGCGCAGGGACGCCACCAGAGCGAGGTCGCCGACCACGCCAGGGCCCCGGAGGCGACCAGCAGGCCGGCCGACACCAGCCAGGGCCAGCGGCGGTCCGACCGCGGCGTCGTCACCGGCCGACCTCCGCCAGCTCAGCGGTCCGGGGCGTCGACCGCGGGCGCCGTCGCGCGCCGGTCGCGATCAGGACCGTGACACCGCAGAGGAGCAGGAGGGCTGCGGTCAGGTAACCGCTGCCCGGAGGAGCGTCCCAGCTCAGCTCGCTCCAGGACACCATCAGCAGGTACTCGACCACCGGTCCGGCGAACCCGACGGAACCGAGGGCGACGGCGATCACCAGGAAACGCCGCCAGCCCGAGGCGTGACCCACCAGGACGGCGAAACCGGCCACGACCAGCAGGTTGAGAAAGGTGGCCAGGGGGTACGCCACGGCCTCGGCGCCGGGCCCGTCGTACGCGATGCCGGCGGCGAGGGCGGCGACCCCGAGGGCTGCACAGCCGGGCAGTGCGGCTACCGATCGCCGGATCCCGGACAGGGGCTGGGTGACCACCGGAGCCAACCAGGCCACGGCGACGAGGCCGATGGTGACCACGCTCAGGAGCAGCAGACCGGGGGCCGACAGCACCGCGGTCGTCGGGAGAGGGAACGGGGTCCCCTCCCCCATCCGGGCGATGCAGGCGTCAGAGGCGTCGGCGCTGCCCCGGGCGGCATCCACGGGCGTGCCCACGAGCATCTGCCCGCGGCAGGGCAGCCACCACAGGTAGACGGCACCGGCGCCGGTGGCTGCGGCCAGCACGAGGGCGACACCCGACACCCACCAAGCCCGGCGATCGTCCATGACGGGACAGTAACCACGCGGACGGCCGCGCACCGGGGATTCGACAGATTCCCAGCGCTCGTCGGTCAGCGCCGCAGCAGCGCCTCCGCCAGGGCCCGACCGGACAGGAAGGCGGCCTCGACCCGCGGCTTCTGCGACCAGCCGTCGCCGCACAACCCCAGCCCGTCCGCCGTCAGCGCGTACGGCTCCGGGCGTCCCTCGGCGGGCTTGGCGAAGGACCACCGGTGGACCAGCGTCGTCTCCGGCTCGGGCGCGTCGACCAGGGCGCGCAGGGCCACGGTGAGCTCGGGACCGGCGGCCGCCGGATCGGTCAGGTGCCCGGCCGCGTAAGCCGGGGTGGTGTGCGCGACCAGGACCGCCGCGTCGTCGCCGCGGCGCCGGCCGTCGTCGGCCACCCAGGCCAGGGACGGGTGGTCGTTGACGAACAACCCGTCGAAGTCCCACCACCGCTCGGCCCAGACCGCCACCAGAGCGAGCACCGGGTCGAAGGTCGCCGCGGCCGGCAGCCCGGCGCGGACGTCGTCGGCCAGCAGCCGATGGGCCTGCGGGTCGGGCATGGCCAGCACCACCGACGACGCCGGTCGGTCGTCGACGAGCCAGCCGTCACCCTCCCGCCGGACTCCGGCCACGGTGGTGGCGTCGACCACGTCGAGACCCGTGGCCAGGTCCTCGACCAGGCTGCGGAGCCCCCCGGGAGCGGCCCAGCGCACCGGCCCGGACTTCGGCTCATCGCCGGCCACCGCGAAGGTGTCGGTCCACGGCCGGGCCAGGCCGCGCTGCTGCCAGTCGTCCACCACCGCGGCGAACGCCGGGTCCGACACGGTCAGGTAGGAGGCACCCAGGTCCACGGTCCGGTCCGCGACCCGGCGGCTGGCCATCCGGCCGCCGATCCGCCGTCCCCGGTCGAGCACCACCACTTCGGTTCCCGCCGCCTGCAGGGTGCGGGCGCAGCTGACCCCGGCCCGACCCGCGCCCACCACGACGACCGGGGCCGCCCCGACCGCGGTCACCGCCGTCCCCGTCGGGCGGTGAGGTAGTCGGCCACCACGTACTCGCCCAGCCGGCCGATGTCGGGGGTGAACACCCGCCCGCCGGAGCGCCGGGCGATGGCGTCGACGAAACGGGCCAGGCCCGGGTCCTCACCCAGCATGAACGTGTTCAGGGTGGCGCCGTAGCGGGACAGCTCGTCGACCTGGGCCACGGTGGCCCGCAGCGTGGCCGAGGTGGTCGGCCACTGGAACTGCGCCTCGCCGTCCTCGGCCAGGTGGGCGGTCGGCTCGCCGTCGGTGACCACCAGCACCACCGGCTCGGCGTCCGGGTGACGGCGCAGGTGCCGGGCGGCCAGCATCAGCGCGTGCTGCAGGTTCGTGCCCTGGATCCAGTCCGGCTCGACCTCGGCCAGCTGCAGCGGGGTGAGCCGTCGGGCGTACCGGTTGAACCCGATCACCTGCAGCGAGTCCTGCCGGAAGCGGGTCTCGATCAGGTGGTTGAGGGCCAGGGCGGTCTGCTTCATCGGTCCCCAGCGACCGTCCTGCACCATCGAGTACGACAGGTCGACGCACAGCGCCACCGCCGCCGTGGTCCGCCGCTCGGTCTCGATCACCTCGAAGTCCTCCACCGCCAGCTGCACGGCCCCGCTGCCGCCGGTGGGCAGCCCCGCCCGGTTCAGCGCGTTGGCCACCGTCCGCGGCGCGTCCAGCGGCAGCTCGTCACCGAACTCCCAGGGGCGCGTCAGCCCGGTCCGCTCGTCGGCCGAGCCGGTCCGCCGGTCGTCGTGGTCGCCCCGGCCGGACGCCTCCAGCTGGGCGAAGACCCGCTTCAAGGCGGTCTGGCCCAACCGCCGCAGGGACCGTGGGGTGAGCCGGAGCCCGTCGTCGGTACGGGTCAGGTAGCCCTGCCGCTCCAGCTCGCGCTCCAGGTCCCGCAGCCCCTGCAGATCGGCCACGGCGTCGCGGCCGAGCCGCTTCTCCAGCAGGTCGACGTCGACGTCGTCCAGGGTCGATCCCGGTCGGTCCTGGGACAGCTGCTGCGACAGCGCCTCGAGGTCGGCCAGCTCGGCCACCGCCTCGACCGCCTCGCCGTAGCCGAGCGGTTGGCCCCCCTGACCCATGCCGGTGGGCGACGACCGGTCCAGTCCCGGTCGCAGGGCCCGCAGGTTGTCCGCCAGCTGCGCCATCTCCGAGGCCAGGTCGGCGTCGGAGAGCGCCTGCTGCATCAGCTGGGCCAGCTGCTCGCGCTGCTCCGGGCTGAGTGAGCTCATCATCCGCTGGGCGGCGGCCTGCCGCCGCGCCAGCGCGTCGATCAGCTCCTCCACGTCCTCGGGCTGCTCGGGGAAGAACTCGCCGTGCTTGCCCATGAAATCGGCGAACGCATCGGTGGTGTCCTCGTTGCGGGCGTGCTTGGCCAGCAGGGTGTTGAGGTCGCCGAGCATGTCCTTGACCCGCTGCATCGCCTCGGGATCGGGGCTCTCCAGGGCCTGCTTCATGCCGGCGAACTGCGCGTCCAGCACCTCCCGCTGGAGCATCTGGGTGATCTGCTCGTACGTCTGCTTGGCCTCCGGCGAGCGCCACCGGTAGTCGCTGAGCGAGCGGACTGCTCCGGCGACGTCGTCGGGGATGGTGTCCAGCTCCATCTCGGCCAGCCGGTGCTCGTCGCCGTCCATCCCGGCCAGCTGCTCGCGCTCGGCCGCGAGCGCCTGGTCCAGCGCGGAACGGATCTGGTCCAGCGTGCCGCCCAGGTCACCGCGCTTGCGGGCCGCCGCCCGCAGCTTGCGCAGTCGGGCGGCCAGCTTGTCCAGACCACCGCGACCGTCGGGGCCGCGCTGCATCAGCTCGCGCAGCGCGTCCCGGACGGTGCCGGCGGACAGGACGTCCTCACCGATCTTGTCCAGCGCCGCCCGGAGGTCGTACGGCGGCGCGAGCGGGTCCCGACCACCGCGCCACGGCCCGTAGCGGAACCGGCCGTGCGGGTCGTGGCTCTCGTACCGCTCAGCGCTCATCTGCTGAGCCTCACCGGGCGCCGTAGACGGTTCGGCCGCCGACGGCGTCCTTGTCGATCCGGCGGGTCAGGTGCAGACCCTCCAGCACGAACTCGACGGCGGCGGCGACCTGGCCGCGCGAGGCGGAGTCGGCGTAGCCCAGCCGGTCCAGCACCTTGGCGAGCCCCGTCACCGTGCCCAGCTGGGCGAGCAGGTCGGCGGCCGGCACCAGATCGCCGGTCTCGACCACAGCGCCCTCGGCGAACACAGCGGTGAAGCCGGACAGGTCGAGCCCGCCCAGGCGCTCTCGGAAGGTGGTGGCCACGGCCATCCGGAGCAGGTGCTCCAGCACGTCGCGCTCCCGGCCCTCCTCCCCCATCTCGAACTCGACCTTGCCCAGCAGGGTGGGCAGCACCGACGGCAGATCGCCGACCCGGGCCACGGCCTCGGGGTCGTCGGTCCTACCGGACCGGCGGAGCGCCGATCCGGCGACGGCCTCAGCCGCGGCGATGGTGAAGCGGGCCGACACCCCGGACCGCTGGTCGACCGACGCCGACTCCCGCAGGCTGGCGGTGAACCGGGCCAGCACCTCGAGCAGGTGCTCGCCGACCTCGGCCACCAGCTCCGCCTCCTGCCGGATCAGCGAGACCTCGTCGGTCAGCTCGGACAGGTAGTGGGTGCGGATCTCGGCCCCGAAGCGGTCCTTCAGCGGGGTGATGATGCGGCCGCGGTTGGTGTAGTCCTCGGGGTTGGCCGTGGCCACCAGGACCACGTCCAGCGGCAACCGCAGCGAGTAGCCCCGGACCTGGATGTCCCGCTCTTCGAGCACGTTGAACAGCGCGACCTGGATCCGCTCGGCCAGGTCGGGCAGCTCGTTCAGCCCGAACACGCCCCGGTTGGCGCGCGGCACCAGGCCGTAGTGGACGGTCTCGGGGTCGCCGAGGGTGCGCCCCTGGGCCCCCGTGACCGGGTCGACGTCACCGATCAGGTCGCCCACGCGGGTGTCCGGGGTGGCCAGCTTCTCGGTGTAGCGGTCGTCGCGATGACGCCAGGTGATCGGCAGGTCCTCGCCCAGCTCGGCGGCCAGCGCCACGCAGCGGACGCAGACGGGCTCGTACGGGTCGTCGTGGATCTCGCAGCCGGCGACCTCGGGGCTCCACTCGTCGAGCAGCTGGGTCAGGGTGCGCATCAGCCGGGTCTTGCCCTGGCCGCGCTCGCCCAGCAGGACGAGGTCGTGTCCGGCCAGCAGCGCGGTCTCCAGCTCGGGCAGCACCGAGTCGTCGAAACCCACGATGCCGGGGAAGGCCGTCGCGCCGCTGCGCAGCCGGGTCATCAGGTTGGTCCGCAGCTCCTCGGCCACGGAACGAGAGGTGTGTCCGCTGGCGCGGAGCTGCCCCCGGGTCCGGGCGGCAGGAGGGGTGGCCGAGGTGGGGGTGCTCGGCGTGAGGGCGGTCATACCGCGACCCTAGAACGGCCCCACAACTGCCGAGTTGTCAGATCCTG
>JBMDXL010000686.1:0-8492 GCA_048594465.1 Microlunatus sp.
CCGACGCCGGCCGTACGGTTCCCGGCGACGTGGCCGTGGTGGGCTACGACGACTCGCCGGCGGCCACCGCGATGCGACCGGAGCTGACCACGGTGGCGCAGCCGTCGGAGACGATGGGCCGCCGGATGGCCGAGCTGCTGCTGGCGCTGCTGCGCGGCGAGGACGTGGAGGCCCCGCCGCTGCTGCCCACCACCCTGGTCCGGCGCGACACCGCCTGAGTCCGGAGCGGACCCGGTGGTGCCGCGCCGCGGGGTCACATGTTGATCATGTGACCCGAGATGCCGTGGGCGACCTCCTTGAGGGCCTCGGACAGCGTCGGGTGCGCGTGCACGGTGCGCGCGACCTCCTCGGCGGTGAGCTCCCACTGCTGGGCCAGGACCAGCTCGGGCAGCAGCTCGGTGACCTCGGGGCCGATCATGTGCAGACCGAGGATCTCGCCGTGCTTGGCGTCGGCCACCAGCTTGACGAAGCCGGTGGCCTCGCCCAGGCCGTGCGCCTTGCCGTTGGCCGTGAACGGGAACTTGGCCGTCTTGACGTCGTACCCCTTGTCCTTGGCCTGCTGCTCGGTGTAGCCGAACGAGCCGATCTGGGGCTGGCAGTAGGTGGCCCGCGGGATCATGTCGTAGTTCACCGGCATGGTCTCGGCCCCGGCGATCGTCTCGGCGGCGACCACGCCCTGGGCCTCGGCGGTGTGGGCGAGCAGCAGCTTGCCGGTGCAGTCGCCGATGGCCAGGATGCTGGGGACGTTGGTGCGCATGTAGTCGTCGATCGCCACCGCGCCGCGCTCGGTCAGCTCGACCCCGGTGTTCTCCAGACCGTAGCCCTGGGTGCGGGGCGCGAAGCCGATCGCCTGCATCACCTTGTCGGCCTCGAGCACCCCGGGCTCGCCGTCGCCCTTGGCCCGCGAGACGGTGACCTTGACCGAGACGCCGGAGACGTCGATGGACTCGACCTTGGTGCCGGTGAGGACCTTGACGCCCAGCTTCTTGTACGCCTTGGCCAGCTCGGCGCTGATCTCGGGGTCCTCCAGCGGGACCATCCGGTCCAGGAACTCCACGATGGTGACGTCGACCCCGTAGTTGGCCAGCACGTACGCGAACTCCACGCCGATGGCGCCCGAGCCGGCGATGATGATCGACTCCGGCAGCTCCTCGGTCAGGATCTGCTCCTCGTAGGTGACCACGCGGTCGCTCAGCGAGGTGCCCGGCAGCAGCCGGGTGGTGGCTCCGACGGCGAGGATGCACTTGTCGAAGGTGACCTCGGTGGTGCCCTTGGGGCCCTCGACGCTGATCGTGGTGGCGTTGGTGAAGGTGCCCCACCCGTCGATCTCGGTGACCTTGTTCTTCTTCATCAGGAAGTGCACGCCCTTGGCCATCCGGTCGGCCACCGAGCGGCTGCGCTTGAAGGCGACCCCGAAGTCGAAGCTGACGTCGCCGTTGATGCCGAACGTCTTGGCCTCGTGGGTGAACAGGTGGGCGACCTCGGCGTTGCGCAGGAGCGACTTCGTGGGGATGCAGCCCACGTTGTTGCACACCCCGCCCCAGTACTTCAGCTCGATGATCGCGGTCTTCAAGCCGAGCTGGGCGGCCCGCACCGCGGCGACATAGCCGCCGGGACCGGCACCGAGCACGACGACGTCATAGTGGTCACTCATGCCGCTACTCTAGAGAAGCCGCGAGGGGCGCTGCCACCGGCCGGTGTGTGGAACGCGACACGCAGTCGATACCGAAAATATCTCAGTCATGAGTTACCGTCGGGGTGTGACGGATACTTCACTGGATCGGATCGGCTCCCTTATTCGCGATGCGCGCAAGCACCGAGGTCTCACCCAGACCCAGCTGGCCAGCGTGCTCGGCACCAGCCAGAGCGCGGTGCACCGGATCGAGGCCGGCAACCAGAACGTCAGCCTGGAGATGGTCAACCGGATCGCCGCGGCTCTCGACTCGCCACTGATCTCGGTGGGCCCGAGCGGTCCCGTGCACCTGCGGGTCCGCGGCGGGGCCAAGCTCAGCGGCAGCATCGAGGTCCGCTCGTCCAAGAACGCGGCCGTCGCCCTGCTCTGCGCCAGCCTGCTGAACCGCGGTCGGACGGTCATCCGCGGCATCGCCCGGATCGAGGAGGTCAACCGGATCCTCGAGGTGCTGGTCAGCATCGGCGTGGAGGCCAACTGGCTCAACGGCGGCGCCGATCTCGAGCTGATCCGCCCGCACGAGCTCGACCTGGACCGGATGAACCTCGAGGCCGCTCGCCGGACCCGCAGCGTCATCATGTTCCTCGGCCCGCTGCTGCACAGCTACGACAACTTCCAGCTCCCGTACGCCGGCGGCTGCGACCTCGGCGCCCGCACCATCGAGCCGCACCTGCAGGTGCTGCGCCGCTTCGGCCTGGACGTCACCGCGACGGACGGCTTCTACCTGTGCAAGGTCGACCCGGCCGTGGAGCCCGAGCGCCCCATCATCCTCACCGAGCGCGGCGACACCGTCACCGAGAACGCGCTGCTGGCGGCGGCCCTGTCCCCCGGGGTCACCGTGCTGCGCAACGCGAGCCCGCACTACATGGTCCAGGACCTCTGCGTCTTCCTCACCCGGCTGGGGGTGGAGATCGAGGGCATCGGCACCACCACCCTGCGGGTCCGGGGCGCCGGGGAGATCAACACCGACGTCGAGTTCGCCCCGTCGGAGGACCCGATCGAGGCGATGAGCCTGATCACCGCGGCCATCGTCACCTCCTCGGAGGTGGAGATCCGGCGCGCGCCGATCGAGTTCCTGGAGATCGAGCTGGCCATCCTGGAGGAGATGGGACTGGACTTCACCCTGGGCGAGGAGTACGTCGCGGCCAACGGTCACACCCGGTTGGTCGACCTCACCGTCCGGCCGTCCCGGCTCGCGTCGCCGATCGACAAGATCCACCCGATGCCGTTCCCCGGGCTGAACATCGACAACCTGCCGTTCTTCGCGGTCATCGCCGCGACGGCCCAGGGCAAGACGGTCATCCACGACTGGGTGTACGAGAACCGCGCCATCTACCTGACCGAGCTGAACCGGCTCGGGGCGCACGTGCAGCTGCTCGATCCGCACCGGATCATCGTCGAGGGCCCGACCCGCTGGCGCGGCCAGCAGGTGGTCTGCCCGCCGGCCCTGCGCCCGGCGGTCTGCATCCTGATCTGCATGCTGGCCGCCCGTGGCGAGTCCGTGCTGCGCGACGTGTACGTGATCAACCGCGGCTACGAGGACCTGGCCAACCGGCTCAACGCGCTCGGCGCCAACATCGAGGTCTTCCGGGACTGAGCTCCGGACCCCGGCACGAGCGACTTGCTGCGTACGAGGGCGTTCCGGTCCGACCGGATTCGTACGTGACGGGAATCTGCCCCTCATGAGGCAGCCACCGGCGTGTCGCGCCTGGCGGCGGTCATGAGCGACGGATCTCCGTCGGACGCCAGGTCGCGCCGGGTGGTTGTCGCAGACCAGCGATCCGCCCGGCCGTGGTGAGCCAGAACGGCTGTCGGCATCCCGGGCAACCCGGTACGCCGAGGGACGTGTCTCGAGAAGGAGCAGACGCACGCCTGAGGGGCCGGCAGAGGTGTGTCGGCTCCTTCTCGGCGGGTGAGCTCTCACCGAGGACTCAGCGCAGCCGGCGGACCTCGAAGGCGTGCGTCGGCGACGCGATCTCGTCCTGGGCGGCGACCAGCTGCAGCTCGGACAGACCGGAGTCGACGGTGGTCGTCAGCACCCCGTAGACCATCGCGGCCGTCCGGCCGACCGCCGTCTCCACCGAACCGGTGGACAGCAGCGTGGCCAGGAAGGTCGCCGCGGTCAGGTCGCCCGCCCCGGTGAAGGTCCGCGGCAGCAGCGGCGTGGTCACCACCCACGCGCCGTCGCCGGTGACGGCGACCATGTCGATGGTGCCGTCGGTGGCCTCGTCGTGCACCACCGAGGTCACCAGCACGGTCTCCGGTCCCAGCGCCCGGGCGGCGTCGGCGGCCGCCAGCACCTCGGTCAGGGTCCCGGTCGAGCGGCCCGTCAGGTACTCCAGCTCGAACTGGTTCGGCGTGATGATCTGCGCCGCCGGGACCACGGTGTCGCGCATCAGCTCGGGGATGCCGGGCCGGACGAAGAACCCGCGACCCACGTCGCCCATCACCGGGTCGCAGCAGTAGACGGCTTCCGGGTTGCGCGTCTTGACCAGGGCCACCGCGTCGAGGATCGCGGCCCCCACGTCCTCGCCCCCCTGGTAGCCCGACAGCACCGCGTCCACCCGCGCCAGTGCCCCTCGCTCGTCGATCCCCGTGATGACGTCGGTGACGTCGGCGGCGCTGAGCAGCGGGCCGCGCCACTGGCCGTACCCGGTGTGGTTGGAGAAGTGCACGGTGAGCACGGGGTAGACCTCCACCCCCATCCGCATCAGCGGGAACGTCGCCGCGCTGTTGCCGACGTGGCCGTACGCGACCGAGGACTGGATGGACAAGATGGTGGTCACGGCCGACATTGTGGCACCCGGAGCGTCGGCGACGGGCCGACCGCGGAGCCGGCGTCCGGTGTGACCGGGGCCACTCCCGGGCCTTGACCCGTCCCCCTAGAGTTGTGCCCATGTCGGCCGGCGTCGAGGACAGGAGCAGCCGCGATGTGCGTAGCGGCACCGGTCTGGCGCACGGCCGCCCCCGCCACCCGGTCGCCCGGCCACCACACCGGATCCCGACCTCGCCCGTGACCGCCGCCCCGGCCGAACCGGACCCCACGCCGTCCGGCCCGGTGGATCGCTCCGAGAGCACCGGCGCGGCGGACCAGCATCATCATCACCACGTCCTGATCGAGCCGGACGAGGACCGCTGGGCGTGGCGCCGCCGGATCCGACAGAACCCGCACCAGCTCCGGGTCTACCGGGTCGGCGTGGCCGTCGCCGGTCTGCTGCTCATCTGCCTGGGTCTGGTCACCGGTCCGCTGCCCGGCCCGGGCGGCATCCCGCTGGTGCTGCTGGGACTGGCGATCTGGTCCAGCGAGTTCGAGTGGGCCTACCGGCTCCGCCAGCGGTTCAAGGCCGAGATCAAGAAGTTCCGGGCCTGGCCGACCGGGAAGAAGGTCGCGTTCTGGCTGGTCTTCTTCGTGGTCTGTGCCGGCTTCGGCTACACCTACCTGGTCGTCCTCGGTCCGCCGTTCTGGATGCCCGACGTCGGTGCCAACCTGCTCGAGCACCTGCCCGGGGTCGAAGCCGGCTGAGTCACCGCGCCGGTCGCGAGGGCTGACCGCCGGTCTGCTGGAATGACGGCATGCGCGCCGCAGAGTACGCCTTCCTCGACGCCGACTTCCTCCCCTTCGCCCACCGGGGTGGCGCGCACTACCCGCCCAACCAGCACCGGGAGAACAGCCATCACGCTTTCGCCCAGGCGGTGGCGCTGGGCTACCGCTACCTGGAGACCGACGTCCACCTGACCGCGGACGGCGTCCTGGTCGCCTTCCACGACGACGCGCTCGACCGGGTCACCGACGCCACCGGCCGGATCGCCGAGCTGCCGTACGAGGTCGTGGCCCGGGCCCGGATCGGTGGTCAGGACCCGATCCCGCGGCTGTCGGAGCTGTTCGAGGCCTTCCCGACCGCCCGCTTCAACATCGACGCCAAGTCCGGTCCGGCCGTGACAACCCTGGCCCGGACGATCGCCGAGCACGACGCGTACGAGCGGGTCTGCGTCAGCTCCTTCGGGATCAGGCGCCTGCACCGCCTCCGCCGGCTGCTCGGCCCCCGCACCGCCTCGGCCGCCTCCTCGGCCGGGATCGCGCTCAACCGGTTCGGCCCCTGGCTGACCGCCGTGCTCGACTCCCCCGCCCCGGTCCTGCAGATGCCGATCGACCGGCGGGTGTTCGGCCGGGACCTGCGGATCCTCACCGACCGGCTGGTCGACGTGGTCCACCGGCACGGCAAGCAGGTCCACATCTGGACGGTGGACGAGGAGAGCCAGATCGAGCAGCTGCTCGCCGCGGGTGTCGACGGGATCTTCACCGATCGACCTGACACGCTCAAGAGCGTGCTGCAGCGTCATGGTCGTTGGACGGCCGACGAGACCCCGGAGGTCCGTCCGTGACGGAGCTGCGTGGTGCTCCGCTCCCCCACGAGCGGCCCGGACGACGGCGACCGGGCCGGGCCGTCCTGGCCTGGGCCTCCTGGGACTGGGGCTCGTCGGCGTACTCGACCATCGTGGTCAGCTTCGTCTTCGCGCCCTACCTGGCCAACACGGTCGGAGGCCCGAACGCCGCCCTGGGTCTGTCGGGGGCGACCTGGCTGGGGATCTCCACCACGGTCGCCGGGGTGCTCATCGCCCTCCTCGCCCCGGTCACGGGACAGCGGGCCGACGAGGGTGGTCGTCGGCGGGCCAGCCTGGGGGTGTTCACCGCTCTGGTCATCCTGAGCACGCTCGGTCTGTTCTTCGTCCGCGACGCCCCGGCCTACCTGTGGCTCGGTCTGGTCCTGATGGCGGCCGGCTCGGTGTTCATGGAGTTCGCGTACGTGTCGTACAACGCGATGCTGCACCAGATCTCCACCCCTGCGACCATCGGCCGGATCTCCGGGTTCGGGTGGGGCAGCGGGTACCTGGGCGGGATCGTGGTCCTGCTGGCCTCCTACCTGCTCTTCATCTCCCCCGAGGTCGGCCTGTTCGGCGTGACCGACGCCGACGGCCTGCGCTACCGCGCGCTCGCCGTGGTGGTCGCGGTCTGGTTCGCGGTGTTCGCCATCCCGGTGCTGGTCACCGTGCCCGAGGTGGCGGCGACCCGGTCGGCGAAGCTCAGCTACATCGCGTCCTACAAGAAGCTGATCACCGACGTCCGCACCCTGTTCCGGACCGACCGGCACGTGGTCTGGTTCCTGCTGGCCAGCGCGATCTACCGCGACGGGCTGGCCGCCGTGTTCAGCTTCGGCGCGGTGCTGGCGGTGTCGGTCTACGGGCTGAGCGCCTCGGGCGTGGTCATCTTCGGGGTGGCGGCCAACGTGGTCGCCGCCGTCGGCGCGTTCGCCGGCGGTCTGCTCGAGGACCGGGTGGGTCCCAAGCCGATCATCCTGGTGTCCCTCACCGGTCTGGTCGTGGCCGCGGTGGTGCTCCTGTTCGGCTCCGGCCCGACCATGTTCTGGATCTTCGGGTTGGCCCTGTGCCTGTGGGTCGGGCCGGCGCAGGCCAGCTCCCGGTCGTTCCTGGCCCGGCTGGCCCAGCCCGGGCAGGAGGGTCAGCTGTTCGGTCTGTACGCGACCACGGGTCGAGCGGTGTCGTTCCTGGCCCCGGGACTGTTCGCGCTGTTCAGCGGGATCTTCGTCAGCGACCGGATGGGTATCCTCGGGATCGCCGTCGTGCTGCTTGCCGGCGGGGCCTGCCTGGCCTTCGTCCGGTCGCCGTCGGAGCAGAGCTCAGCAGAGGCGGCAGATCTTCGCTAGCGTGAGGCGGAACATTCACGATGCATCGATAGTTGAACCTCTCGGGGAAAGAAACCACACAGGTTGACAGCAGTCGGGAGGCAGACATGGCAGATCGTTCTTTGCGAGGCACCGGTCTCGGTGCGAAGAGCTTCGAGGACGAGGCGGGTGTCGAGTTCGCGGCGCGCCAGGAGACGGGCTTCGACTGCCCGCGGGGGCATCACTTCACCGTGATGTTCGCCGCGGAGGCGGACACGCCCGCCGTGTGGGAGTGCCCGCGCTGCGGTGGCGAGTCGCTGCGCTCCGACGGTGTCCGCGCGGAGGCCAAGGAGGAGAAGCCGGTGCGCACGCACTGGGACATGCTCCGGGAGCGCCGCAGCATCGCCGAGCTGGAGGATCTCCTGGCCGAGCGCCTGGACCTCCTGCGGTCCGGCGCGCTGGGCCCGAACTACGCGTCCACGAGCCGCTCGCGCAAGAGCGCCTGAGCTCGGGCTGACCCGGGCGGGTCAGCCCGCTCGAGCACGCTGCTGGCATCTGATCCCTCGGGATCGGGTGCCAGTCGTGCGTTCAGGGCAGATCGGCTCGTGCGCGCCCCGCGGGACCGGGAAGGAACTCAGCGCTCGGGGAACGGTCGCCGCGCGGGTCCGTCCTCGATCTCCCCGGCGATGACCACGTCGCCGTCGGCCGACCCGGTCGCGGGATCGGGCACGGTCTCCCCCTCGATCACCGAGCCGTCCCGGCGGGCGTACGCCGTCGGCATCCCCAGCCGGCTCATCCGCCGGGCGACCGCGTACGCGAGCACCTTGCGGGCCAGCGGGCGGGTGAACGGGAGCAGGAAGAGCAGACCGAAGACGTCGGTGACGAAACCCGGCACCACCAGGAGCACGCCGCCGACCAGGATGAGCGCTGTGTCGGCCAGCTCGCCGGCGGGCATCTTGCCGCTGGCGAAGGCCTGGTTCAGGGCCTTCCAGGCCCGGCCGCCCTCCCGCCGCATCAGGAACGCCCCCAGCAGGGCCTCCCCGACCAGGATCGCCAGGGTCAGCCAGACCCCGATCAGCTGGCCGACCTGGACGATGAGGTAGACCTCCAGGAACGGCAGC
>JBMDXL010000687.1:0-8420 GCA_048594465.1 Microlunatus sp.
TCGAGCGCGACCCGGTGTACCAGCAGATGCTTCGCGCTGGAGTGGCGGAGTCGTTGCGCGTGGCTGCCGCGGAGCTCGCTGAGGACGCCGCGAGCCTGATCCAGCCCGCCGAGCACTGACGGCTCGTACGACGCGGGCGGACCCTCGTCCGCAGCGGAAGGGTGGCGTGACGGCACGCGCGATACTGGCCGGATGGCCTCGCCGCTGCTGCTCCGGCTGGAGACGGAACGCCTCGTCCTGCGCGTCAGCGAACCGGGCGACGCCGCTGTCTTTCGCACCCTGTGGACCGAACGCGACCCCCGGGTGCCGGCACACCGTCGGATCGGGGCCGACGGACGACCCGCGGTCGCCGACATCGCCGCCCAGATGGCCGCCGCCCCCGCGGACGCGCCGCTCCGGCTGCTCACCGTTCTCCGCCGCGGGGCACCGGAGATCGCCGGCTCTGCGGTCGTCGGCTACTGCGGGCTGCTCGACCACGGCAACGGCTCGTCGGAGGAGCCGGAGCTGGCGTACGAGCTGCTGCGGGACGCCCAGGGTCGGGGGTACGCCACCGAGGCGGCCCGCGCCGTGGTCCGCTGGGCGGATCTGGCCGGGTACCCGCACCTGCGGGCGGGAGTCTGGGACTGGAACGTGGCGTCGCGGCGGGTCCTGCACAAGCTCGGGTTCGTCGAGGTCGGACAGATCGAACCCAGCTCGCCGCACGGCCAGTCGTTGCTCACCGTCCGCGAGCACCCGGTCGGCTGAGCCTCGGAGCGCCCGCGGACCCGACGACAGGTCGAGTGTCAGTGGCTGGGCCTAGCGTGACGACATGGCTATCGCTCGCTTTCCCCAGACCGTGCTCGACTGCCCGGACCCCGCGTCCCTGGCGACGTTCTACGGCGCCCTCCTCGACTGGCCGGTGGCACTCGACGACGACTGGGCCGAGATCCGCGCGGCGCACGGCGACTCGATCGGGTTCCAGCAGGTCGAGGGCTACGTCCCGCCGGACTGGCCGTCCCAGACCGCCCCGCAGCAGATGCACCTGGACGTGACCGTCGACGACCTCGATGAGGCGGAGCGGGCGGTGCTCGGTCTGGGTGCGGTCAAGCACCCGCATCAGCCGGGCACCACCTTCCGCGTGTTCCTGGACCCGGCCGGGCACCCCTTCTGTCTGTGCGTCGCCTGACGGATCCGCTGCGCTGAGCTGGGCGCGCTTGCGTCACTGCTCGTGTGGCGAGGCAGCACAAGGCGACCGCTCAGATCGCAGTGCTGCCGTCGGTCATCGCACGAGCGTGTGGACACGACGGCCCCGCGACGGGACCGGATTGTTGACGTTAACATCGGTGTGCGACAGACACTCGCCGCACCGACGCAGATCGAGAGGACCTCGTGCCTTCCAGCTCCCCCGTCAGCTCCGAACCGACCCCGGTCAGCCCCGGACCCACCGCCGTGAGGTCAGGACCCATCCGTCCCACCGCCGCCAGCCACTACGTCCTCCAGCCCGTGGCCTACGGCGCGATCACCGGCGGTCTGTGGGCCGAGCGCCGCCGGATCAACCGCGAGGTCAGCATCCCGGAGGCCTGGGACCGGCTCCACGAGGCGAGCAACTTCCACAACCTGGAGCTGGCCGCCGGCCGGGCCGAGGGTGCCTACGTCAACGACCTGCCGTTTCTCGACAGCGACATCTACAAGTGGCTGGAGGCGGTGGGCTGGGTGCTCACCGACCCGGAGCTCACGCCGCCGCTGGCCGAGCGGCTGCGCGATCAGCTGGCGTCGACGGCGGACCTGCTCGCGGCGGCCCAGCAGCCGGACGGCTACCTCGATTCCCACTTTCAGGTGCGCTTCCCCGGCGAGCGCTTCGTCCAGCTGGCCTGGGGTCACGAGCTCTACTGCGCCGGCCACCTGATCCAGGCGGCTGTCGCGGTCCAGCGGGCGGGTGGCGATCCTGCGCTGTTCGCCGTGGCCCGGCGCGTGGCGGATCTGGTCGTCGACTCCTTCGGCACCGAACAGGGCCGGATCGACGGCATCTGCGGACATCCCGAGATCGAGACCGCCCTGGTGGAGCTCTACCGCGAGACCGGCGACGAGCGCTACCTGGCGCGGGCGACCTACTTCATCGACCGCCACGGCCACGGCTTGCTGCCCGAGGGTCGGTTCGGTCGCCAGTACTGGCAGGACCACACGCCCGTACGGGAGGCCGACGCGGTCACCGGCCACGCCGTGCGCCAGCTCTACCTGCTGGCCGGGGTCGCCGACGTCTACGCCGAGACCGGGGACGCGAGCCTGCGCGACGCGGCCGAGCGGCTGTGGGCCGAGATGGTGGCGACCAAGACCTACCTGACCGGCGGCGTCGGGTCCCACCACACCGACGAGGCCTTCGGTGACCCGTACGAACTGCCCAGCGAGCGCAGCTACTGCGAGACGTGCGCGGCCATCGCGTCGATCATGTTCAGCGCGCGGATGCTGATGATCACCGGCGAAGCCAGGTACGCCGACCTGCTGGAACGCACGCTTTACAACGGTTTCCTGGCCGGGACCTCGTTGGACGGGCAGAGCTACATCTACGCCAACCCGCTGCAGGTCCGTGATGATCATGTCCGGATCGGAGGCGACCAGGACTACGCCCGGGTGCCCTGGTTCCAGTGCGCGTGCTGCCCACCGAACGTGATGCGGCTGCTGGCGTCGCTCGAGCACTACGTGGCCCTGTCCACCCGTGCCGGGGTCGCGCTGCACCAGTACCTCACCGGGCGCTGGACGGCTGCCCTGGCCGACGGGGACGTGGTGCTCGAGGTGACCACCGACTACCCGTGGGACGGGACGGTGCGGGTGGGCGTGACCGACGGCCCGTCGAGCCCCTGGGAGCTGGCGCTGCGGGTGCCGGCCTGGGCCGAGGCGGGGTCGGTGTCGGTGTCAGTGGACGGCGTACCTGTCGACGTGGAGATCGCCCACGGGTGGCTGCGGCTCACCCGGTCCTGGCCCGCCGGAACCGTGATCGAGCTCGTGCTGCCGCTCGATGTGCGGTTCACCGTCCCCGACCCCCGGGTCGACGCCATCCGGGGCAGCGCAGCGGTCGAGCGCGGACCTCTCGTCTACTGCCTGGAGGGCGTGGACCACCCCGACGTGCGCCTGGACGACGTGGTGCTGGAGCCGGCCGGCCCGGTGGTCGACCCGGCCCGCTCCGCGTCCCTCGGCGACGCGGTGACACTGCGGCTGGAGGGGCACCGGCGCCCGCACGCGGCGGGCTGGTGGCCCTACGGCTCGACGGGCTCCGCCGTCCGGGACCAGGACGACGCCACGCCGATCCCGCTGGTCGCCGTGCCGTACTTCACCTGGGGCAACCGGGAGCCGGGCGCCATGCGGGTCTGGATCCCCACGAGCTGATCCCGGGAGCCCGGGCCGCCGTCGGTGCGTGCGACGATCCACAGGAGTTCTGTGGTCGGAACCACCACCGTCAGTTGGGCTGCCGCCGAGGCAGCGCCGCGAACCACGCGTCGACCTCCGCCGGCGAGTGCAGCAGCACGGTCTCGGGGAAGTCTGTGCTGGAGTGCCACTGTCGCAGGCGTCGGCGCTTGCGGGTGAAGGACCTGGCGTGCCAGATCAGGATCGAGTCCCGGTCGAGGAAGGCGTTGCGCCAGGTCTCGAGGTTGCCGTTGCAGGTGGGTGTGCGGCGCACGATGTGGCTCAGCGTGCGTCGCAGCAGCCGGCGGAAGGAGACCAGCCGGGGCAGATCGAGTCCGACGATCAGGTCGACCCGGGCCAGCACCAGATCGCTCCAGGTGGCGTACGCGGCGTCGATCACCCAGGACTCCTGGGCGACCACCTCCGCCACGCGCCGGCGCTGCTCCTGCTCGGGCACCGGGACCCAGCCCCGCTCCCAGGTCAGATCGTCCATCGCGTGGAACGGCAGACCGAGCCGCTCGGCCACACGGGCCGCCAACGTCGACTTGCCGGATCCCGTCACGCCGTAGACCAGGATCCGTTGCATGCCCGCCATCCTCTCGGACGGGTGCAACCGCCGACCGGGCCGCGCCCGACCACGAGGACCGGGCTCACACCGGGTCGGCGTCGAGCTCCTGCCGGCCGACGCTCCACGTCGTCCACAGCCGGTGGTAGACACCCCCGCGGGCGACCAGCTGCGCGTGGCTGCCGCGCTCGACGATCGCGCCGCCGTCCATCACCAGGATCGTGTCGGCCCGGGAGGCCTGGTCGAGGCGGTGCGCCACCACCAACGCCGAGCGTCCCCGGGTCACCTCCGCCGCGGCATCCTCCAGCGCGCCGGCTCCGGCCGATCCGGCCTCGGCGGTGGCCTCGTCCATCACGACGGTGGCCGGATCGAGCAGCAGGATCCGGGCCAGCGCGAGCTGCTGGGCCGCCACCGGTTCCAGCTGCATCCCGCGCGACCCGACCACCGTGTCGAGACCGGCCGGAAGACGGTCGAACCACGCCTGAGCGTGGACGCGCTCGAGTGCGGTCAGCAGGTCGGCGTCCGTGGCGTCCGGGCGGGCCAGGGTCAGATCCTGGCGCAGCGTCCCGGAGAACACGTGCACCTCCTGGCTGACCGTGGCGATCCGGGCGATCCGCTCGCGGTCCGACAGCGCCGAGACCGGGTGACCGTCCACCAGAACCAGTCCCGCGTCCGGCACCCGGAGTCCGGCGACCAGAGCGGCCACCGTGGTCTTGCCGGCGCCGGAGGCCCCGACGATCGCGACGGTCTCCCCCGGCTCCACCGTCAGGTCGACGTGACGAACCGCCCACCCGCCGCCGTAGCTGAAGCTGACGTCGCGGAGCTCGACGCGTCCCCGGGGGGCGTCGGCGCCGCTGTCGGGCACCGGCACGGGCGGATCGGACACGACACCGACGATGCGGGCGAGGGAGGCGTACCCGGACTGGACGACGTCGAGCACCCGCATCAGCATGTTCACCGGGCCACGGGTCTGGATGATCATCAGCACGGCGCCGGTCACCGCACCGATCGTCAGACCGTTGGTGGACACCAGGTAGTAGCCGACTCCGAGGGCCAGGGTGAGCATCAGCAGCTCGATGCCGAGCATCCAGGTGTTGAGCACGAGCATGGTGGTGCGCGCCGTGATCGCCTTGCGCACCACGCTCCAGGACGCGGCCTCGATCTGGGTGTGCATCCGGTCCTCCAGCGAGAACGCCCGTACGGTCGCGCGGCCCCGGATGGCCTCGAGCACCCGCCGGGCCCGCTCGGCCATCGCCGCCCGCTCGGCGGCGTAGCGCTGCGGCGCCCGGGACAGGTAGGAGCGGGCCGCCACGTAGTAGACCGGAGCGACCACGACGGGGATCACCAGGAAGTGCCAGTCCAGCACCGACAGCGCGACCACGGTGGCCACGATCGAGAACACCGAGGTCGACAGGGTCGGCAGGGTCTCGGTGACGGCGGCGGACAGCTCGGCCACGTCGTCGGTGGAACGGCTGACCAGGTCCCCGGTGCCGGCGTCCTCGACCTGGTGGGTGGGAAGTCCCAGCGCGGTGCCGACCATGTCCTGACGGAGGTCCGCGATCACCCGCTCGGACAGCCGGGCCACCAGGTAGAAGCCGGCCGCACTCGACGCGGCCCCGGCCAGAGCCAGACCGACCAGCTGCGCCCCGATCCACCACAGCGGCCTCGGTGTCCCCTCGCCCAGCACCAGGTCGACGATCTGACCCATCAGCTGCGGCACCAGGACGGTGGCGTACGAGCCCAGCCCGAGCAGCACGACGGCCAGCAGGAACCACCACCGCGCGTGGCGGATCCGGCCGACCTGACGCGCCACCTCCCGGCGGACCTGTCCCACCGTGGCCACCGGGAACCGCAGAGCCGCCTTCGGCGCGGTGGCGGCGCCGCCCACGGACGGCGCGCTCATCGGGGCACCCCGTCGGCCAGATCGGCGGTGAGCGCGACCAGCTCGGCCACGCTCCGGTGGTGGTCCGCCACGGCCTGCCAGGCCGGGGCTTCGCTGAACACGAGCGTGACCCGGGCCGCCCGCCGGGCGGACAGCCGCTCGGCGATGCTCTGCTCGGTCACCGAGTCCACCGCCGTGGTGGGGTCCTGCAGCACCAGGACCTCCGGGTCGAAGGCCACGGCCCGGGCCAGGGCCACCCGTTGGCGCTGACCGCCGGAGAGCAGCCGACCACCTTCGCCCACGCGCTTGTCGGGCCCCTCGGGGATGTCCTCGCAGCAGGCGACGAGCAGCGCCGCCTCGGCCACCGCCCGGGCGGGATGCACGTTGTCGGCCACGCTCCCGTCGAACAGGTCGGAGGCGTGCGGCGCCACGACCACCCGCGTCCGCGGCAGCTGCTCGAGCCGGGCCACGACCTCGTGCCCGACCCCGCGGACGACGGTGAGACCGTCCGGCAGCGCGTCGATGAACCGCCCCGCCGGCCCGGCGTCGGCCTCCTCGTCGCGCTCGAAGTCGGCCCCGAGCACCTCGCGGATCCGCCGTCCGGAGGCCTCCGCCGACGCCCACCGGGAGGCCAGGTTCCGGCCGAGCATCGTCATCGGGGTGATCAGGAACTGGGTCAGTCCGACCACGGTGATGAGCTGGCCGATCGTCACCGTCCCGTGGACGGCGAGGGCACCGGCGGCGATGCCCAGGCCGGAGACGAAGAGCGCCCCGGTCGCCCCGGTCACGCCGTTGAGCCGCGCCTCGGCGGCGTTGGCCCGGATCGTCGTGGCGTACGCGGTCTCGGACACCTCATCGTAGCGCCGGCGGACGGTCAGGATCGCCCCCAGGCCCTTGAGGATGCGCAGTCCCTGGACCACGTCCTCGGCCGTGGCGGCGGCCTGGGCCATGGCCCGCTGCCGGGTGACCGACCGCTCCTGCAGCGGCCGTCCGGCGCGCAGCGCCACGATCACCAGCAGCGGCCCACCCAGCAGCGTCGCGAGGCTCAGCCAGGGATCGATGCTGTACATGACGATCGCGCCGTACGTGATCGAGGCCGCCTCGGCCACGGGCATCACCGTCATCATCACGATCTCGCCCACGCGCGTGGTGTCGGAGGAGGCGATCAGCAGCAGACCGCCGGCGGTCCGGTCCCGGCCCGCGAACCCCCGAGGGTCCTGGATCCGGTCGGTGACCTGGGTGCGCAGGTCGTGGCTGACCAGCTGCTGGCTGCGGACCAGCATGAAGCGGGCGACCCAGTTGACCCCGACCGACACCAGGTAGAGACCGACCAGGACCGCGATCCAGAAGCCCAGTCGGCCCAGTGACGACGTGGCGATGGCGTCGTCGACGGCTCGACCGACCACCACCGGGGTCAGACCGTTGCACACGAACGCGCCGGCCATGGCGATCGAGGCGACGAAGCTCCACGGTCGTTGCGACAGCGCCACCTTGAGGGTCCACGCCTTGGCGTCCACCGGAGGCAGCTTCGACCGACGTCCGCCTGGACCGGGGAGGGCCGCGTAGTCCACGACGCCGTCCGACGCGGGACTTCCGGCGACAGCAGGCACGAAGCCCGATGCTAGGTCGTGAGTGAGCCGGGACTCACTCCATCTCAGCCGCGCCGACCGGGACGCCACACACGGGGCGGACCTCTGCGCCGGCCCCGAGCCGGCTCCCGCCGCCGCGTTCTGGTCCGTGGTTGGCTGAGATCGTGGTCACCCACCCGCTCTGGCGCCCCTTCGCTCCGCAGGCGAACGCCGAGCGGCAGACCGCCCGGGTCGCTCGCCGCCAGACAGCCCCGGGTCCGCCCCGGCAGCACGACGACCGATGGCGTGGCCAGTACGTCGAGGTGCGGGACCTGATCATGGCGGTCCTGGCGGACCTCGTGCTGGCCGTCGGACACGTGGGCTCGACCGCCGTGCCCGGACTGGTCGCCAAGCCCGTGATCGACATCGACCTGACCGTCGCGGACGCCGAGGACGAAGCAAGCTACGTCCCGCGGCTGCAGACCGTGGGCTTCCGTCTGGTCTTCCGGGACGACCTCGGCGGCGACCCGCACCGCCAGCTGACCCTCGGCCACCCCAACACCAACCTGCACGTGTGGGGTCCGGGTGCGGTCGAGCCGCAACGGCACGCCCTCTTCGTCCGCTGGCTCTGCGACCACGCGGAGGATCGCGCCCGCTACGCCGAGGTGAAGGCGACCGCCGCACAGGGGCCCGAGGGCCGGCGGTACAACGACACGAAGGCGGCCGTGGTGTACGACATCTACGAGCGGATCTTCGCGGCCGACCCCCACCATCCCCACCACCCCCGACCGGCCCGGGTCATCGCCATGTGAGCTCCCCCGGCTTCGGCCACGAGCTCGACCGGTCCACCTCCGCGGTCCGGCGGCCCGACTCGAGGACAGGGCCGGCCGACGGACAGGGCCGGCGCTGGCCCCCGAGGACCGCTCGCCCGTCAGAGCGGGGTCTGGCGGAGGGAGTCCAGGTCGGCGCGCCAGCGGTCGGGCCAGCCGGCCGCCACCCAGCCGGCGTGCGGCTGATGGCCCTCGGC
>JBMDXL010000688.1:0-2150 GCA_048594465.1 Microlunatus sp.
TGCTCGGCGTACGCGCTGCGCGCCGTCGAGGTGCACGGGGCAGTCAAGGGGTCCTACCTCGCGGGGCGCCGTCTGCTGCGCTGCCACCCGTGGACCGCCGGCGGCTACGATCCCGTCCCCGGCACGCCGGAGTTCGCCGCCGAGGAGCGGCTCCAGGCGGCCGCGACGTCGCCGACCCTGCCCGGCGATCCCCACGACCAGGGTCACCATGACCTGCCGGAGCCGTCTGTCGTCCCCCGGGACGGACAGCCGGCCGACCGGTCCGATGTGTCCGACCAGCGAGCCGAGCCGGCTCACGTACGAGGTGTGAATTGTTCGACCTGATCCCGCTGCTCGTCCCACTGAGCATCTGGGACCCGTTCATCGCCGTCGGCGGGGCCATCATGCGCCCGCTCTACTGGGTGGTCTCGGGTCTGCTGGTGCTCTTCCACACGCTCTGGTCGCCGGTGTTCGGCGCCGACAGCGGGTGGACCTGGGCGTTGTCGATCGTGTCGCTGACGGTGGTCATCCGGATCGCGCTGATCCCGCTGTTCGTCAAGCAGATCAAGTCCTCGCGCCAGATGCAGCTGCTGCAGCCCAAGGTGCGCGAGCTGCAGAAGAAGTTCGGCCACGACCGGGAGAAGCTCGGTCAAGAGACGATGAAGCTCTACAAGGAGCACAACGCCAACCCGTTGGCCTCCTGCCTGCCGCTGCTGCTGCAGATGCCGATCTTCCTGGCCCTGTTCCGGGTGCTCGACGGCGCGGCCAGGGAGATCCCCCGCGGCCACTGGTTGGAGATCCACCCCGAGCTGCTGACCTCGCTGCACGAGGCGACCATCTTCGGCGCGCGCATCTCCGACACCTTCATGAACGTCGGGTTCGCGGCCGGTGTCACCAGCACCCACATCGTCACCATCGTGCTGATCCTGGCCATGACGGCGACGCTGTTCGTCACCCAGCTGCAGCTGATGCGCAAGAACATGCCGCCGGAGGCCCTGACCGGCCCGTTCGCCCAGCAGCAGAAGATGATGCTCTACCTCTTCCCGATCATCTTCGCGGTGGGTGGCATCAACTTCCCGATCGGTGTCCTGATCTACTGGCTGGCCTCCAACCTGTGGACCATGGGTCAGCAGTTCTACGTGATCCGCCGCAACCCGGCTCCCGGCACGCCTGCGTACGAGGCGTGGGAGGAGCGTCGTCAGGAGAAGCTCGCCCGCAAGGCGGCGCACCGACCGGCGACCGAGACAGCCGTCGCCACGGCGGAGAGCGGCGTGGTCCGCGGTCCCGTGAACGGCAACGGCAGCACCGCTGCGGTGACCGAGACCGGCGACGGCCCGCGAGTGGTGCGTCAGCAGCCGCGGAAGCAGACGCGCTCCCAGCGCAAGCAGTGATTCTGCGCCCTTGAACCCTCTCGGGTGACGGTCGGAGCCATCGGCGCGGACACCCGGGATCACCGTCAGGACACGGCGCCGCTGCGAGCGGTCGCCTGGAGGAGGAACATGACCAACACCGATCAGACGACCGTAGAGGTCGAGGCGGCCCCCGACGAGAGCACCGGCGACCTGGCGTCACCGGCGGAGACCGACCAGGTCGGCACCCCGGTATCTGACGAGATCGTCCCGGCGGCCGAGGGCTCCCCGGCGGGTGACAGCACGGACGACGACGCCGCGTCCGAGGACGACGAGGACGAGAACCCGCTCGAGGTCGAGGCCGAGGTGGCCGCCGACTACCTCGAGGAGCTGCTCGACATCGCCGATCTGGACGGCGACATCGACACCTACGTGGACGGCGATCGGGCCCACGTCTCGATCGTGAGCGAGTCCCAGACGCTGGTCGGCAAGGACGGGCAGGTGCTCGACGCCCTCCAGGAGCTGACCCGGTTGGCCGTGCTGGCCGACACCGGACAGCGCAGCCGGCTGATGCTCGACGTCGCCGGCTACCGGGGCAAGCGGCGGCAGGAGCTCGTCGCCCTGGCCGACGACGCGGTCCAGGAGGTGAAGGACTCCGGCGAAGGGGTCCACCTCAAGGCGATGAACCCCTTCGAGCGCAAGATCGTGCACGACGCCGTCGCGTCGGCCGGTCTGGTGAGCGAGTCCGAGGGCGAGGAGCCCCGCCGGCACGTCGTGGTGCTGCCGGCGTCCTGACGCCGAGCGGCAGGGGCGAGGCGGTGA
>JBMDXL010000689.1:0-12839 GCA_048594465.1 Microlunatus sp.
AGAAGCTGCGGATCGCCGCCGAGGGCTGGCACGCCCCGCTCGACCTGGTCGACGGCGCGGCCCGGGTCTACGACCCGATCGTCCGTGGCGAGGCGGGCGAGGACCTGTACGGCCGCTTCCTCAAGGACTACGTCCCCAGCCCCTGGTAGCCCGACCGTGGCTGCCCCAGCCCCTGGTAGCGGCGGCCGACCGCCACCATCCCGACCGCGCCGAGCACCCCGAGCGCGGCCGAGATGAAGAAGACGTGCGGCACCCCGAGCAGGGCGGTGCCCAGGCCGCCGATCGCCCCGCCCAGACCGCCGCCCAGCATGATCGAGCTCATGAAGACCGAGGACGCCAGACCCACACCGGACGGGTAGAGCTGCTGGGCCACGGTGACCCCCAGACCGGCGATGGCGGCCCACAGGCACGACATCAGCAGCTGCCCGACGAAGAGCCCGACCACGTGCTCGCTGGTGGCGTACGCGATGTTGGCGGCCACTCCGAACACCGCGCCCAGGGTGACCACGCGGATCGGCGAGATCCGGTCGGCCAGCCGGGCGAAGAGCGGCATCAGGGCGAGCTCGGCCAGCGGCTGGATGGCGATCACCGCTCCCCGCAGGGTGTCGGAGATGCCGAGCTGGTTGGCCATGTAGAGCGGGAGGTAGGCGAACTTGATCGTGTCGCCGTGCATCACCAGCACGCAGCAGCCGACGAAGACGAACAGCGGCGCCCGCGACTCGCCCGCCCGCGATCCGGGTGCCGGCGGCACCGCCGCCGGGACCGACCCGGCCAGGTGGCCGTCGTTCGGCGCGCTGCGAGGCGGCGAGACGTAGCGGGGCACCCGCTGGAAGCCCAGCGGCAGGATCTGACCGACGGTAAGCACCGCGGTGGCCAGCAGCAGGGGCCGCAGCCCGTAGACGGCCCCGAACCAGCTGCCGATCACCGGGCCGAGGATCCATCCCGCCGTGAACGCCATCCGGACCGCCGAGATCACCCGGTCCGCCGCCGGGCTCTCGGTCCGGCTCAGCTCGTCGCGGACCGCCGCGAACAGCAGACCCATCGACCCGCCGGCGATGCTCAGGGCCAGCGCCCCGATCGCGAACGGCATCCACACCGCGGTGGCCAGCCCCATGGCCAGCCAGCCGAGCCCGCCGACCACGGCGCACACCCGGTAGAGCCGGAGCCGGTCGGGCTGACGGTCCGACAGCGACCCCAGCCAGTAGCCGGCCAGCGGGGCCGCCAGGTTCACCAGGTAGTACAGCCCGGCCACCGGCACCGACGCCCCCAGGTCGTTGACCAGGAACAGCGTCATCTGCGGGGTGGTGGCCGACACGCCGAGGCCCGAGATGAACAGCGCCGCGCAGGCCGCGCGCAGGAACGAGCTGCGCCAGAGGAGGGCCGGGACAGAGGGACCGGCGGAGGTCGGCGGGGCGCTCGGGGACGGAACGGCACGAGTCACGGCGGGCGATCGGCTTCCTGGGTTCTGAATCGATTGAGTACGACCCCACCCTAGCGACTACGGTGAACCCCATGCCCGAGCCAGCAGTGCGCCCGCGGCCACCCTCGACGGTCCGGCTGGTGCTGGGCTCGGGGGTCTACCGCCGGGCCACCCTCAGCCTGTTCTTCGGCGGGCTGGGGATCTCGATCGCCATGCCGCAGCTGTCGCTGTTCCTGGTCCAGGAGCTGAACGCGTCGCTGCCGGTGGCCGGGCTGTTCTTCCTCACCAACCTGACCGCCCCCGTCTTCGGCTTCCTCGTGGGCAGCTGGTCGGACCGGTTGACCGACCGGCTGCTGCTGTTCCGGATCGGGGCCGTTGTCGGTCTGCTCGGTTGGGTGCTGATGGCCTTCGCCACCCAGGTCTGGATGGCCTTCGCGGTCAACCTGCTGGTGATCGGGTTCGCCGGGGCGACCAGCTCCCTCATCTTCGCGGCGGTCCGGGACCAGCTGACGCACGTGCCCACCGGCGCCGACAACCGGGTGATGTCCACCGTCCGCCTCGGGTTCAGCCTCGGCTTCGTGACCGGGCCGATCGTGGGCAGCGTGGTCGGCGGCACCGCCGGGTTGCGGGTCACCCTGCTCGCCGCCGGTCTCTGCACCCTGCTGCAGGCCGCCCCGATGATCGGTCAGCGGGTCGAGCGGGCGCGACCGGGCCCGACCCGGACGCCCCGGTCTGACGTCGCCGAGGGGTCGGCCCGGCCCAGTCTCGCGCCGCTGCTGACGTTCCTCGGCCTCGGCGTGCTGGCCATGTGCGGCGACACCATCAAGTTCGCCTACCTGCCGCTCTACATGGAGCTGCAGCTGGGCACCCCCGACTGGCTGCGGGGGGTCGTCATCTCGACCCAGTCCGTCGGGATGCTCGTCTTCATCCCGATCGCCGGGGTGCTCGCGGACCGGTTCGGCGCCCACCGGCTGGTGGTCGGCCGCGTGCTGCTGGGGGTGCTGGCCAACCTCGGCTTCATGATCGCCGGCAGCGAGCTGGTGCTGATCGGGTCCACCCTGCTGAACTCCGCGATGTGGGCCACCCTCGGCGGCATCGGGATCACCGTGGCCCAGGACCTGCATCCCAGCGGGATCGGGCTGGCGTCCTCGCTCTACTTCTCCGCCATCCGCTTCGCCGGGGCGGTCGGGGGGATCGCCGGCGGGCTGGGCGTGGGCTGGTTCGGGGTGCCGGGGGTGTTCGTCGTGCCGGCCGCCCTGTGCCTGGTCTCCGCCGCGGGTCTGCTGGTCCTGGCCATCGCCCGCGACCGGGCGAGCGCCCGTGACCGGGCGGCGCTCGCCGACGCCTGACCGTCAGCCGGCAGCCTTCTTCACCAACCCGCGCAGCGTCTTCTCCACCTCGTCGGTCACCGACAGCACGGCGAACGCCGTGGCCCAGAGGTCTCCGTCGTCCAGGGCCGCGTCCTGGTTGAACCCGACGGTCCCGTACCGGGTGTCGAACTTCGCCGCTGGCTGGTAGAAGACGACCACCTTGTCGTCCCGCGCGTAGGACGGGAACCCGTACCAGGTCTTCGGGGCGAGATCGGGCGCCTCCTCGGCCACGATCACGTGCAACCGCTCGGCGATCTGCCGGTCCGCTCCGGTCAGACCCTCGATGGCGGCCAGGCAGGCGTCGTACTCCTTCGCCCGCTTGGCCGCCCCCTTCACCCCCTTGGTCTCCTTGAGCTCGGCGGCGCGCTGCCTCATCGCCTCCCGCTCGGCGCTGCTGAACCCGCTCTTCGTGTCACTCATGACCGGTCCTCCTCGTCGCTGCTGGGTACGACGTTCACGGTAGAAGGTGCGGGCCCGGCGCGCTTCTTTGATCCTGATCGATCAGCGCGCCAGCGCGACCGCCGGGTCCACGTAGGGCAGGTCGTGCGCCTCGGCCACCGGACGGCAGACCAGCGCGCCCGCGAGGGTGGAGAGACCGGCGTGCAGCGGCGCGCTCTGCTCGGCCGCGCCGCGGACGCCGAGGTCGGCCACCCGGACCACGTACGGCAGGGTGGCCGAGGTCAGCGCGAGCGTGGACGTCCGGGCCACGGCGCCGGGGATGTTGGCCACGCAGTAGTGGATCACGCCCTCCTCGACGAAGGTGGGCTCGGAGTGGGTGGTGGCGCGGCTGGTCTCGAAGCAGCCGCCCTGGTCGATGGCGATGTCGACCACGACGCTGCCGGGCTTCATGCTGGCGATCATCTCGCGGCTGAGCAGCTTCGGCGCCTTGGTGCCGGGGACGAGAACGGCGCCGATCACCACGTCGGACTCGGCCACGTACGCGGCCAGCCGAGCGCGGTTCGGCACCACGAGGTCGAGCCGCCCCCCGAAGATGTCCGACAGGTAGGCCAGTCGGGCCGGGTTGGTGTCGAAGACCCGCACGATGGCACGCATCCCGAGCGCGATCTTGGCCGCCTCGGTGCCGGCCACCCCGCCGCCGATGATGGTCACCTTGGCCGCGGGGGTCCCCGGGACGCCGCCGAGCAGCAGACCGGCTCCACCGGAGGGACTCTGCAGCGCGTGCGCGGCGGCCTGCACGGACAGCCGGCCCGCCACCTCGCTCATCGGCGTCAGCAGGGGCAGTCGGCCGTCGGCGGTCTGCACGGTCTCGTACGCGATGGCGTCGATCCGGCGCTCGAGCAGGAACTCGGTCAGCCCGCGGTCGGCCGCCAGGTGCAGGTAGGTGAAGAGCTGCTGCCCGGGACGGAAACGGTGGTACTCCGCTGGTACCGGCTCCTTGACCTTGACGATCAGATCGGCGGCGGCGAACACGTCGTCGGCGGTGGCCAGCACACGCGCCCCGGCGGCGACGTACTCCTCGTCGGGGAAACCGGGGCCCGCGCCGGCGCCGGACTGGACCACGACGCGGTGCCCCGCGTGCACCAGCTCGGAGACCCCGTCGGGCTGCAGAGCCACCCGGTTCTCGTTGTCCTTGATCTCGGTCGGAACTCCTACGACGATCGCCATCTGCATGTCTTCCTGGTTGAGGGGCAGTGCGGCGAAGTTAGCGACTTGTTCGTCTTCGACGGAGGAAAGACGTCAGATCTTCGGCTAAATCGTCATGAACCCGCATCTTGGTCTACAGTCGGAATCATGTGTCCCCGGTCTCCGCAGGAAGTTCGACCACCGGACGACCCGGCGGGCCTGGCGCCGGTGGATCGCGCCATCGTGGCGGCCCTGCGGGAGAACGCGCGGATGCCGAACAACGCGGTGGCCGCGCGCGTCGGCGTCGCCCCGTCCACCTGCCTGACCCGGATCCGGTCGCTGGAGGCCCGGGGCGTGATCCGCGGCTACCACGCCGACGTCGACCCGGTGGTGCTCGGAGCCGCGATCCAGGCCATGATCGCGGTCCGGCTGCGCGCCGGGGCCCGGCACCAGCTGCGGGGGTTCACCGACCAGGTGGTGGCCCAGCCGGAGGTGGTCGAGGCCTACTTCCTGGGTGGGCAGGACGACTTCATGCTGCACGTGGCCGTGCCCGACGTGGAGACGCTGAGGACCTTCGTGCTGGAGCAGCTGTCCGCCGACCCGCAGGTCGCGGCCACCCAGACCAACCTGATCTTCGAGCACGTCCGGGGTCCGGCCGCACCCGGCGGTCCCCCCTCCCGCGAGACACCGTCCGGCGCAACGCCGTCCCGCGCGACCCCTTCCCGCGGGAAGGGGTCGCGCTGATCGACCGGCTAGAGGGAGGTGCCGTCGCTGGCCAGCTGGGACTCGACGTCCAGACCGCTGATCATCGGGCGGTACTTCTCCAGCAGCCAGAAGGACAGGAAGCCGAGTCCGCACCCGACGAACCAGCTGAAGTCCCCGCCGTGGGAGAGCAGCATGTTGTCGGAGTCGCCGAAGGCGATGCCGGCGGCGAGCACCATGGCGATCGCCGGCACACCGCCGATGATGGTGGCGGCCACCGCGTTGGGGTTGTAGCCGTTGCGGAACCAGTAGCGGCCGGAGGTGCTCATCACGAACATGTCGTCCACCCAGACGCGCTGCTTGCTGACCAGGTAGTAGCCGGCGATCAGCACACCGAAGAGCGGGCCGATCAGACCACCGAGGATGCCGAGGGTGTAGAGGATCCCCTCCGACGAGTTGTACCAGTTCCACGGGGTGAGGACGACCGAGCCGACGGCGGCGATCATGCCCCCCATCCGCCAGCTGATCTTCTTCGGGTTGACGTTGGAGAAGTCGAAGGCCGGGGAGATGAAGTTGGCCACGATGTTGATGCCGATGGTGGCGATCACGAAGGTCAGCCCGCCGAGCAGGATGGCGAAGCCGCTGTCGATCCGCTGCACCGTCTCGATCGGGTCGGTGATCAGCTCGCCGAACACCGGCACGGTGGCCGAGGCGGTCACCACGGTCAGGATCGAGAAGAACAGGAAGTTGACCGGCAGCCCGAGCCAGTTGCCCTTGCGGACGGCGGAGAAGCTCTTGGCGTACCGGGAGAAGTCACCGAAGTTCAGCATCGGGCCGGAGAAGTAGGACACCACGATGGCGATCGCGGCGATCATGATCGGGATCGACTCACCGAAGCTGCGCTGGACCGTGCTGAGGTTGAGGCTGACCTGTCCGAGACCGCCGGCCTTGGCCACCAGGTAGACGCAGAGCACGATCATCACCACGTAGACCGCGGGTCCGGCCCAGTCGATGAACTTGCGGATGGCGTCCATGCCGCGCCAGAACACCGCGGCCTGGGCCACCCACAAGATCGCGTAGCAGATGTAGCCGAGCGGCGACAGCCCGAGGAACTCGGTGGTGGTCAGCGCCGCGCTGGCCGGGATGAACTTCAGGAAGATGATCATCAACGACGTGGAGGCCAGGTAGGTCTGCACGCCGTACCAGGCGATCGCGATGCAGCCCCGGATGATGGCCGGGATGTTGGCGCCCTTGACGCCGAAGATGGCGCGGTTGATCACCGGGAACGGCACCCCGGTCACCTGGCTCGGCTTGGCCACCAGGTTGCAGAACACCATCACGATGCAGATGCCGACCACCAGCGACACGAGCACCTGCCAGCTGGCGATGCCGAGGGAGAACAGGGCGCCCGCGGTCACGTAGCCGCCGACGCTGTGCACGTCGGACATCCAGAAGGCGAAGATGTTGTACGACGACCAGGTCTGCTTCTTCAGCGGGGCCAGGTCGGAGTTGGCCAGCCGGTCGTCGTAGAAGTCCTTGATCAGACCGTCCCCGGCGGGGTGGCCGGGGGTCTCGGCGACGTCGTGGTGGCCGTGGTTCGGCTCGGTGGTCCTGCTGGCGAGGTCGTCACTCATCTCGGCTCCTGGGCGCATGGCGGTGAACGGTCGGGTCGGTGACCCTGAGAACTGGCTGAGATGAAGGTACGCCCCCGGCTGACCGCGTGGGTTTCCGGTGTGTTACCGCCCCGCTACGCCCCTCGCGAGCGGTCCGGTCCTGGTGCCGTACGGTCGGTCCATGGGGCGACGTGGACCGGTCAGCAGCAGCTTCGCACTTCAGGGCGCGAACGGCCTGCTGGACCTGATGATGACGCTGGACCTCGCGGGTCGGTCGACCGCGGTGCCGGTGATGACCTACACGGCCGTCGACGACGGGGGAACCGAGCTGAACGGCGTCACCGTGCACTCCTGCTACGGCTCGACCGAGGGGCGGCTGGCCCTCACCCCCGGGGAGAACACCGATCTGCTCTACCTGCGGGGGGACGGCGTCGGTCGCACCGCCGACGTGGTCGCCGAGGTGGTCGAGCTCCGGCCGCAGGCCCGACCGGAGAACCCGATCACCCAGACCGTCCCGGTCGACGACGCAGGCCAGGAGCTGCCGTCCGGGGGTGGCTTCGCGCACGTCGTCGTCCGCAACCCGAGCCCGACCGAGGCGTTCTGCCGGGTGGTGGCCGTCGCTCTCGACTCCCCCGCGCAGGGGCCGCAGGGGGCGCTGGAGGTGGTGGATCTGACCCCGCAGCCGATCGTGGTCCCCGGCGGTGGGCACGTCGTCGTGACCCCACCGCCGGAGGCGCACGCCCGGCTCCAGCGCCACCTGGGCGTGTCGTTCGTGACGGTCAAGTCCTACCCGGCCGCCGACTGAGCCGCGGCGCTCAGACGCCGATCAGCTTGCCCTCCCGCTGCCGGATGAAGACGGCCCAGGTGACCGCGAAGCAGACGGCGTAGAAGGCGATGAAGGCGATGTAGGCGCCGTCCCCGGTCTTGAAGGTCAGGAACGACTGGCGGAAGCTCAGGTTGACCAGGACGCCACCGAGAGCGCCGATCGCTCCGGCCAGTCCGATCAGGGCACCGGAGCGTCGGGTGGCCCGGGTCATGGCGGCCGCGGAGTCGCCCCCGGCGGCGGTCTCGGTCAGCGCCTTGGCGTGGAAGATGGCCGGGATCATCTTGTAGGTCGAGCCGTTGCCCAGACCACTGAACACGAAGAGCAGGGTGAAGCCGATGATGTAGATCGGCAGCGAGCGGACCTGGGAGGCCATCAACACGATCCCCGCGCCCAGCGCCATGGCCACGAAGTTCCAGAACGAGACCAGCGAACCCTTGTAGCGATCGGCCAGGGCGCCCCCGAAGGGACGGATCAGCGAGCCGAGCAACGGTCCGAGGAAGGTGAGGGCGGCCGCCTTGACCGGGGTCGGGAACTGCTCGGGGAACTGCACCAGCAGCACCTGGCCGAAGGCGAAGCTGAAGCCGATGAACGAGCCGAAGGTGCCGATGTAGAGCAGCGAGATGATCCAGGTCTCGCGATGGCCCATCACCTCGCGGATGGCGCCCTTGGCGTTGCTGTTCTGGGTCAGGTTGTCCATGAACAGGGCGGCACCCGCCGCGGCCAGGATGATCAGCGGGATGTAGATGGCGACCATGGCGCGGGGGTGCTGGGTGCCGAGCGTGGCCAGCACGACCAAACCGACCAGCTGCACCACCGGCACGCCGAGGTTGCCACCGCCGGCGTTGACGCCGAGCGCCCAGCCCTTGAGCCGGACCGGGTAGTAGGCGTTGATGTTGGTCATCGAGGAGGCGAAGTTGCCGCCACCGACGCCCGCGAACATCGCCACCACCAGCAGGGTGCCGAACGACACACCGGGCTCCAGCACGATCGCGATCAACGTGGTCGGCACCAGCAGCAGCAGCGCCGACACGATCGTCCAGTTGCGTCCGCCGAACACGCCCACCGCGAACGTGTACGGCAGCCGCAAGACGCCACCCACCAGGGTCGGCAGGGCGGTGAGCAGGAACTTCTGGGCCGGGTCGAAGCCGTAGCTCGGACCGAGGAAGAGCACCAGCACCGACCACAGGCTCCAGACGGAGAAGCCGATGTGCTCGCTGGTGACGGAGAAGATCAGGTTGCGGCGGGCGACGGCCTTGCCCTGGGTGGCCCAGAAGTCGGGGTCCTCCGGGCGCCAGTCGTCGATCCACCGACCGCCGAGCTTGCGCCGGGCGGCCGGGCTGAGGACCGCGCCGCCGGTGGCGAAGCTGGTGTCGGTGTCGGTGTCGGGAGAGCTCATGATCATTCCTGTTCGGGGGTCGCCGGACGGGGCGGGGTGGATCAGCGGGTGACGACGATCTGGTCGTCCTCGACCACGACGTCGTAGGTGTGCAGGGGGGCGGCGCCCGTGGTCGAGCAGCCGGTGGTGAGGTCGAACGCGTTCAGGTGCAGGGGGCACAGCACCACCCGGCCGTCGATCTGGCCGTCGGCGATCGGGCCGCCCTTGTGCGGGCAGACCGCCGACAGGGCCCGCAGGCTGCCGTCCCGGAGGCGGAAGACGGCGACCTGCTCGCCCGCGACCACGAAGGTGCGGCCCTCGCCGTGGGGAACCTGGCTCACCGGGCCCAGGGTGTGCCGGGTGCCGGTCGGTCGGAGGTCGGTGCTCACCAGGACCCCCCGAGCAGGGTCTCGGCCCGGTCCCGGGGCACGTGGGGCAGCACTTCCAGGGGCAGTGAGGTGCGGAACTGACCGGGGCTGACCGGCTCCTTGCCGTCCAGCCACGGGTCCCGGTAGGTGTCGGCGTGCTTCTGGACCTCCGCGTCCAGCCGCTCGGCGATGCCTTCGCTGTCGTCGACCACCACAGAGCGGACGTGCTCGATGCCGACCCGGGGGATGAACGCGTACGTGCGTTCCAGCCACTTGGCGTTCTCCCGGTAGTACTGCAGGAAGCGACCGGTGAGGAGCTTGGCCCGATCGGCGTCGTCGACGGTGCAGAGCAGGTCACCCTTGCGGATGTGGGCGCCGGCGGCACCGCCGACGTAGATCTCCCAACGGCCGCCCTCGATGGCCACGATGCCGACGTCCTTGACCAGGGACTCCGCGCAGTTGCGGGGGCACCCGGACACGGCGAGCTTCATCTTGGCCGGGCTCTCCATCCCCTGCAGCCGGGTCTCCAGCTCGATCCCGAGCTTGGTGGAGTCGCCGGTGCCGAAGCGGCAGAACTCCTGCCCGACGCAGGTCTTCACGGTGCGCATCGACTTGCCGTACGCGTAGCCGGACGGCATGTCCAGGTCGGCCCAGACCCCTGGCAGGTCCTCCTTCTTGATGCCCAGCAGGTCGATCCGCTGACCGCCGGTCAGCTTGACCATCGGCACCTGGTACTTCTCGGCCACGTCGGCGATCCGGCGCAGCTGCTCGGGGGTGGTGACCCCGCCCCGCATCTGGGGGACGACGGAGAACGTCCCGTCCTTCTGGATGTTGGCGTGCACCCGGTCGTTGATGAACCGGGCCTCGCGGTCGTCGGGCGCCTCGCTGCCCCACAGCATCTTCAGCAGCGAGGCCAGCCCCATCTGGGACTTCGCGTCCTCGGCCCCCTCCGGAGCCAGCGCGGCGAACACCTCGGCCACCGAGCGCAGCCCCCGGTCCCGGATCTCCGTCATCAGCCGCGGCTTGTCCAGCGGGATCCCCGGCACGTAGTAGTGGACCGACGGGTCCTCCTCCACCGCGCCGTCGGCGGCGAACTCGACCAGCTGGGCGACCAGGCCCTTGCACGATCCGCAGCCCTTACCGGCCCGGGTCGCGTCCATCACGCCGGTGACGGTCTTGCAGCCGGCCTTGACCGTGTCGACGATGGTCTTCTTGCACACGCCGTTGCAGTTGCAGACCTGGGCGTCGTCGGCCATCTCGGCGACGCCGACCTCCTCCGACGGGCCGCCCAGGTCGAACAGCAGCTCGGCCCGCGCCTCCGGCAGCGGGAGACCCCGGTCGAAGGCCTGCTGCAGGAAGGCGACCTTCTTGCTGTCGCCCAGCAGCGTCGCCCCGATCACCTTGCCGTCGCGCACCACCACCGACTTGTAGACGCCCTTGCTGGGCTCGGAGAACACGATGTGCTCGTCAGTCTCCCGCTCGGGCTCGGAGACCCCCATCGACGCCACCTCGACCCCCGCCACCTTGAGCTTGGTGGCGGTCCGCGAACCCAGGTACTGCGCGTGCGGATCGGTGCCGGTGATCAGGTCGGCCAGCACCACGGCCTGCTCCCACAGCGGCGCGACGAGGCCGTAGACCTCGCCGCGGTGCTGCACGCACTCGCCCACCGCGTACACGCTCGGGTCCTCGACGGTCCGCATCTGGTCGTCCACCACGATGGCCCGCTCCACGGTGAAACCGGAGGTGGTGGCCACGTCGGTGTTGGGGCGGATGCCGGCGGCGTAGACGATCATGTCGGCTTCGATCTCGGTCAGGTCGCGCAGCTTCACCCCGCGGACCCGGTCCGGTCCCCACACCTCGGTGGTCCGGGTGCCGGTGAAGACCCCGATGCCGAGCTCGGCCATGCTGCGGCGCAGGATCTCCCCGCCCGCCCGGCCCAGCTGGGCGTTCATCAGGTGCTTGCCCGAGTGCACCACGTCCACGCCGACGCCGTGCGTCTGCAGACCCCGGGCCGCTTCCAGCCCGAGCAGACCACCGCCGATCACGACCGCGCGGTGGTGGTCGGTGTGCCGGGCGTACTCGACCATGGCCCGGGTGTCGTCCAGGGTGCGGAACGAGAAGATGCCGGGCAGCAGAGCGCCCTCGGCGGTGTACATGCCGTCCATCGGCGGCATGAACGCGCGGCTGCCGGTGGCGATGATCAGCTGGTCGTACGGCGTGACCGAGCCGTCGTCGCCGAACACGACCTTGGCGAACCGGTCGATCCGCTGGATCCGCACCCCGGCGTGCAGCGTGATGTCGTTCTGGACGTACCAGTCCATGGTGTTGAGGAAGATGTCGGCCTCGGTGTCCTCGCCGGACAGCACGTGGCTCAGCATGATCCGGTTGTAGTTGCCGTACGGCTCGTCGCCGAACATCGTGATCGAGAACAGCTCCGCCCCGCCTCGGGACAGGATCTCCTCGACCGTACGGGCCCCGGCCATGCCGTTCCCGATCACCACCAGCCGCTGCTTGGATTCTGGTTCACCGGGGATGGAGTAGGAACGAGTCAGGAGGTCGGTCACGGGCGGAGCCTCTCGGGAGTGCAGGAGGGATTGCGGACGACATGCTTTTCCGTCGTACGGAATCGCGACGAACGAGCGAGACATCGCGGAGCTCGTGACCGCGGAGCGCGGAGCGCGACCATGACTCAGTGCTCCACCAGACCCAGGTCGATCACCACGGTGCCGCTGAGACCGGTCGGCGCGACCAGGGCCAGCTCGACCACCGACCCGCCCTCGATGTCCTCGACCACGCGCAGCGGCACGTGCACGTCGGACTTGGCCCCGATCGGGAAGTAGCGCATCGGCACGCCGTCGCGCATCAGCACCACGGTGATCAGCTCGTCGGTGGAGTTGCCCCCGCGGAAGTAGAGGGCCTGGCTGATCACGCCGTCGGGGACCACGTGGGAGAGCTCGGCGCTCAGCGGGGCCGGCTTGTCCAGCCCGGCTCCCTCGAAGCTGTAGATCCCTTGGAGGAAGTGGTTGCGAGCGATCATGGGGATGTCCTTCCGGCGAGTCGGGTGGAGCAGCTGGTTGAGCGTGGGTCGGGTGGCCGCCGCGTGGCGGTCGTGGACCGGTGGTCGGGAGAGCAGGTGGTCGTCGTCGGGGTTGCCCAGGCGGACCAGGTTGACCGCGCACGCCTTGAACGCGGGCATCCGCGAGTGCCGGTCCAGCACGGGGTTGGTGAGGGCGTTGGCCGCGGAGACCCCACCCCAGTGGAACGGCACGAAGACGGTGTCGGCCCGGATGTCGTCGCTGACCCTGGCCCGGAACGTGGCGGTCCCCCGCCGCGAGGACAGCTCGACGATGTCGGCGTTGTCGACGCCCAGCGCGCGGGCCAGGTCCGGATGCAGCTGCGCCTCCGGCTGGACGCTGGACTGGGCCGGGCTCGGCACCCGTCGGGTCTGGGTGCCGGACTGGTACTGCGCCATCAGCCGGCCGGTGGTGAGCACGTACGGGAAGTCGGCGTCGGGGGTCTCGGCGGGGGCGGCGTAGTCGACCCGGAGGAAGGACGCACGTCCGTCGGCGGTCGGGAAACCG
>JBMDXL010000069.1:0-3975 GCA_048594465.1 Microlunatus sp.
TCGGGCAGCTTGTCGGCGGCCAGCGCCTGGGCCAGCAGGTCCGGCGGCGGCGGCATCAGCGCCCGCACCTCGGCGGCGTACGCCTCGGTGCCGGTCTCCAGGGCCGCCGGGGTGCCCGATCCCTTGCGCTGCAGCAGGGACCGCAGACTCGGACGGGTGAGGAAGCCCTCGGCGCTGCCAGCCGCGGTGCCGACCCGGGGCAGGTCGGAGGCATACTCGAAGCACATGAACCGGGGCTGCCAGCTCGGCAGGTACTTGGCGTTGGAGCGGTAGAGCGACTCCAGCTGCCAGGTCCGGCTGGCCAGCAGCAGCGCCTGCCGCCAGGCCTTGGCCAGCGGACCCGCGCCGATCTCGGCGCCGCGCTCGAAGGCCTCGCGGAACACCGCGAAGTTCATCGAGGCCCGGGCCACGCCGAACTGCGCGGAACGCTCGGCCAGGGAGGCGACCATCAGCTCGACCAGACCGTTGTCGGCGCTGGGGTCGCGGCGCATCAGGTCCAGCGAGAGACCGTTGCGACCCCAGGGGGAGAAGCTCAGGAAACCGCGCAGCCGGCCGTCGGCGTCCCAGGCCCGGACCAGCACGCAGTCGCCGTCGAGCGGGTCGGCGAGCCGGCCCAGCGCCATGGAGAAGCCGCGCTCGTCGCCCCCGTCGCCGCGCCAGGACGCGGCATCCGCGGTGAGGGTGTCGAAGTCCGCCGCGCTGAGGTCCTCGTGGCGGACCACCCGGGTGGTGTAGCCGCGCCGCTGCAGCCGGGTCACCGACTGCCGCACCGGCTTCATGCCGGGGCCGCTGAGCGAGAACTCCCGAAGGTCGACGATCGCCTCGTCGCCGATCTCCCAGGCCGTCATGCCGGAGGCGCTGTACGCGGCGGCGCCCTGCTCGCCGGCGCCCATCACCGCGACCGACAGACCGGTGTCCCGGGCGTGGCGGCGCCAGGCCTCGATCGCGTCCGGCCAGCGCTGCGGGTCGCCGATCGGGTTGCCGCTGGCCAGGCTGACCGAGCCGATGTCCCGGTAGGAGACCCCGGCCCGCGCCGTCGCGACGTCCGCGGAGTCCCAGACCACCGACTTGTCGCGGCGGGTGGCGAAGTAGCCGAGGGAGTCGAGGTCGCCGTACTCGCGCAACAGCGTGCGGACCCGGGCGTCGTCCTCGGCGGTGAGGAAGTGGGTGGCCTTCGGCGGCCGGAAGAGCAGGTAGGCCGCCCCGAGGATCACCACCGCCCCGAGCAGACCCACCAGGAAGCGCACCCAGAGCGGGGAGTGGATCGCGTCCGGTCCGGGGAAGCGACCGAGCTCGCCGACCATGGTGTCGTAGACGTGGAAGCCGGCCCGGCCGAAGTCGCGGGTGTTCCCGAACCGCAGGGTCAGCGCGGTGCCGAGCGCCCAGACCGCGGCGCCACCGCCGAGGAAGGCGAGGACGGCAAAGCCGAGGTTGCCCGGCACGCGCCGCGCGCTGAACTGCTTCTTGACCCGGAAGAGGAGCACGATGACCGCTGTCATCGCTGCCAGGCCGATCACCAGCTGCACGGCCTGGGCGACCGAGGCCCGGCCGCTGAGCAGGAAGGCCACCCGCCCCAGCTGGGGCAGGATCAGCCACCAGATCAGCAGCAGCCACCACGCGGCTCGGAGGCGGCGCCGGAGCCCGACGGCCATCACCAGCAGCAGGGCGGCGTACACGAAGCCGGGGACCAGCGGGAGGGTCAGTAGCGAGACGAAGTCCCACTCCCGGGCGAAGTAGCGCCGCCAGGGCGGCACGAAGGTGATCACCAGGACGAAGGCGCTCGCCAGCAGCATGGCGGAGGCGAAGCGGTCGGGCCACCGGTCGTCCAGCAGGAAGGTCACCCGCGACCGCCGCCCGGCCGTCCCGGTCGTCGGTTCCGCCGGCGCCAGCCCCGGCCTGGCCTCGGCGTGCTGGGGGGCGAGGTCGGTCATCGGGTCCCTCTCGTGCGCGCGTCGCTGGGTGCAGCGAGCCTAACGGCCGTGGTCCGCCGGAACGCCGAGGGCACGTGTCGCCGCGGTCCGGATGGCGGAATAGGTGTCCAGGTGCGCGCGTTGCTGTCCAAGATCGCAGCAGACGCTCCGGCCCGAGTCCGGGTCGCGGGGCGCCGACGACGAACATGGAGGAAGTTGTGGCTTTACCGCCGCTGGTCGAACCCGCCGAGGCGCTGACCCCGGACGAGGTTCGTCGCTACAGCCGTCACCTGATCATCCCCGACGTCGGGATGATCGGGCAGCGACGGCTCAAGAACGCCCGGGTGCTGGTGATCGGCGCCGGCGGTCTGGGCAGCCCGGCCCTGCTCTACCTGGCCGCGGCCGGGGTGGGCACGCTCGGCATCGTGGAGTTCGACACCGTCGACGAGTCCAACCTGCAGCGCCAGATCATCCACGGGCAGTCCGACATCGGTCGCTCGAAGGCGGTCTCGGCGCGTGAGTCCGTCGCCGAGGTCAACCCGCTGGTGAACGTGATCGTCCACGACGTCCGGTTGGACAACGACAACGTGATGGAGATCTTCGCCCAGTACGACCTGATCGTGGACGGGACCGACAACTTCGCGACCCGGTACCTGGTCAACGACGCGGCGGTGCTCTCCCACAAGCCGTACGTGTGGGGTTCGATCTTCCGCTTCGAGGGACAGGTCAGCGTGTTCTGGGCCGACCAGGGACCGCAGTACCGCGACCTCTACCCCGAGCCCCCGCCACCGGGGATGGTGCCGTCCTGCGCCGAGGGCGGCGTGCTCGGGGTGCTCTGCGCCTCGATCGGCTCGATCATGGTCACCGAGGCGATCAAGCTGATCACCGGCATCGGTGACCCGCTGATCGGTCGGCTGATGGTCTACGACGCGCTCGACATGAGCTACAAGACGCTCAACCTGCGCAAGGACCCCGCCGGCGAGCCGATCACCGAGCTGATCGACTACGAGAGCTTCTGCGGTGCGATCACCGACGAGGCCGCCGAGGCGGCCGCGGGTCACACCATCGGGGTGGCGCAGCTGGAGGACTGGCTGGCCCAGCGCACCGCGGGCGAGCGGGACTTCGTGTTGATCGACGTGCGCGAGCAGGTCGAGCGCGAGATCAACGAGATCCCGGGCTCGGTGCTGATCCCCAAGGGCGACTTCCTCAACGGCAGCGCCCTGTCGGAGCTGCCGCAGGACAAGCAGGTCGTGCTCTACTGCAAGGCCGGGACCCGGTCCGCGGAGTGCCTCGCCATCGTGCACGGTGCCGGTCTGGCCGACGCCGTCCACGTCGGTGGCGGCGTCAGCGCCTGGGTCAACCAGATCGACCCGTCGCAGCCTGCGTACTGAGTGAGGCGTCTGGGCGCACAGCGAAGCAGCGAGTGACCACAACGCAGAACCCCCGTACGCGATGCGTACGGGGGTTCTGTGTGTCTGGCGAAGATCAGATGGCGTGCACCTGGTCGGCCTGCGGACCCTTCGGTCCCTGGGTGGTCTCGAACTCCACTCGCTGGCCCTCGTCGAGGGTCCGGAAACCCGTCGACTCGATCGCGCTGTAGTGGACGAACACGTCCGGACCGCCGCCGTCCACGGCGATGAATCCATAGCCCTTTTCGGCATTGAACCACTTGACGGTTCCCTGCGCCATGTAACTCTCCTCGAACATCGTGCACGGCAGCCGCACCTCACGGCCCCGGGATGCTGTCGGACGTTCACATCGGCCGAACGCCCACGCAAGGATCTGGGGGCGTAGCACTGACCACGGCACAGACTTGCAACAGCAGAATCACCCAATCACACCGCCCTGGGGCGACGGAACCACCTGAGTTATTCCAGTTCGAGGACCAATCGGGCGGGGTTGGTGGCTGCTCCGGGGCGTCCTCGGTCGAACATTCCGTCAATCGGCGGCTTTTTCGTACATGAGGGCGGTCTTGGCCTGAAGTTTCGGTCGGTCGACGGCTTCTTCGTACGTGCCGGGGGTCCCGGCCTGAACATTCCGTCAGCCGACCGCATGTTCGCAAGCC
>JBMDXL010000690.1:0-3932 GCA_048594465.1 Microlunatus sp.
GGCGGTCCACGCGGCCGTGCACGAGAGCGCCCACGCGAGCGAGCACCTGCTGGCGCCTCTGAGCACGTCGGCGCCGACGAAGAACCGCGAGGTAGAGGCCATCAAGGCGCGCGCCCGGGCGGCCAAGCGGTACGCCACCGCGTAGTCCACGTGGACGACGTCGCCGACGGGGATCGGGCGGAGCGGGCTGGTGCAGCGCCGGACCGCGGTTCTAGACTTGTCTCGTCTCACGTTTCGATACTCGAGGGCGGCGGATCATGACTGTCGGAGTCCCGGCTGGTTCTGCCGACGCACCCGGTCGCGGTCCCGTGCTGCTGGTCGAGGACAACCCGCTCAACCAGATGGTGGCCGAGGGCATGCTCCGGTTGCTGGGGGAGACGTGCCGGTGTGTCGGCAACGGTCTGCTGGCCGTGGAGGAGCTCACCGCGACGCCGTACGCGATCGTGCTGATGGACGTGCAGATGCCCGAGCTCGACGGCTACCAGGCCACGCGCCGGATCCGGGCGGAGCTCCCGGCCGAGCGGCAGCCGTACATCATCGCGCTGACCGCGAACGCCATGGCCGAGGACGCCGAGCGCTGCCGGGCCGCCGGCATGGACGACTACGTGGCGAAGCCGCTGACCAAGGACGCCTTGCGGGCCGCGCTCGAGCGTGCGGCGCGGGCGCCCCGCGCCTGACCAGATCGGTTGTTCCGCGTATGATCTCGCTGTAGTTCGTCGTGCTCGGGGCCCGATGAGAGAAGAGTCCAGACGGTATGGATCGGACAGGTCCGTCGCTCGCCCGTGAGCCGCGCCCGGGCGCCGTCGCGGTCACTCCCGTCCGCCTGGTCGCGGGCCTGAGTCTCGCGTGGCTGCTCGTCATCGCGGTCGTCACCGTGCTGCTGGCTGTCGGGGACCCGGCGTCCACGCGGTCCCAGCTGCTGAGCAGCCTGTCCGTCCTCAGCGCCATCACCTTCGCCCTCGTCTCCAGCATCCGCGCGGCCCGTCGTCGGACGGCGGCCCGCACGGCCTGGACGTTGCTGGCGGTCGGGTTCGCCCTGGGCGCTCTCGGCCAGCTCGGCTGGGTCTCCTCTGCGCTCACCTCGACCGAGGCCGCGCCGTCGGCCATCGGCGACACCATCGCCTTCCTCGGCTACTTCCTGCCCACCCTGATGGCCATGTTCGCCTTCCCCCGGCGGGCCGAGCTGCTGATCTCTCGCTACCGCCAGATCCTCGACGTGGTGGTCATCACCCTCGGCGTGATCCTGATCAGCGAGGCGTCCGTTCTCGGCTCGGTCCTGGCCCGGACCGACACCTCCACGCTGGCCGGCTGGTTGCACATGGCCTACCTGGTCGCCGACATCACCATCTGCGCCCTGGTGCTGTGCCTGGGCATGCGCCAGCTTCCCGGCGACCGGATGACCTGGCTGTTCCTGGGCAGCGGGCTGCTCGTCGTGGCCATCAGCGACAGCATCTACGTCCGTGCCCTGACCGAGGGTGGCGAGTACCTGATGTCCACCCCGCTGGCGGCGGGCTGGATGCTCGGCCCGGTGCTCATCGGGCTGGCCACCTACATCCCGATGACCGGACGGAAGTCGCAGGGTCGTGACTACACGCTGGCGCTGCAGCTGCTGCCGTACGTCCCGGTGGTGGGTGCGCTGGTGCTGGTCTTCTGGCGCGCGGGGGCGTGGCAGCCCTACTTCCTGGTCACCGCCGGTCTGCTGCTGGTGACGGTGATGACCCGGCAGGTGATGATCGTCTACGAGAACGTCAGCCTGACCCGGGACCTGGAGGGCAAGGTGGCCAGCCGCACGGCCGAGCTCACCACCCTCGGGTCGATCGTGACGTCTTCCACCGATGCCATCGTGGGCATCTCCCGGGGCAACCGGATCACCGCCTGGAACCCGGCCGCGGAACAGCTGTACGGCTATCCGGCGGCCAAGGTGCTGCACACCTCGCCCGACTTCCTCCTCGCGCGCACCCGCAGCACCACCCGGGAGCTGCTGGACCGGGCCGACCGGGGGGAGCGACTGGACGGGTTCGAGCTCGACTGGATCCAACCTGGCGGCCGGGTCGTCCCGGTGGCCATGTCGGTGTCGCCGATCGTCGGCGCCGACGGGGTGGAAGGTGTCTCGGTCCTGGCCCAGGACATCACCGAGCGACGCCGGGAGGCCCAGGCGCTCGAGCAGGCCCGCGAGGACGCCCTGGCCTCGTCCCGGCTCAAGTCGGAGTTCCTGGCGACCATGAGCCATGAGATCCGGACCCCGATGAACGCCGTCATCGGGCTCACCTCGCTGCTGCTGGAGACCGAGCTCGACCCGACCCAGCGGATGTACACCGAGGGCGTGAACAGCGCCGGGGACGCCCTGCTCACCGTGATCGACGACATCCTCGACTTCTCCAAGCTGGAAGCGGGGAAGGTGGTGCTGGACCAGTCCGACTTCAGTCTGCGTCAGCTGGTCGAGGAGGTGGGCGCGCTGATGGCGCCGGCCGCTTCGGGCAAGGGTCTGGAGCTGATCGCCTACTGCCTGCCGGACGTGCCGGCCGCGGTGCACGGCGACCCCGGTCGGATCCGGCAGATCCTGCTCAACCTGGTGTCCAACGCGGTCAAGTTCACCGCCACCGGGGAGGTCATCCTCAAGGTCGCCATGCTCAGCGGCGACCGGGACCGGGCCCGCCTGCGTTTCGAGGTGATCGACACCGGTATCGGGATCGCCGAGAAGGACCAGGGGCGCCTGTTCGAGTCCTTCTCCCAGGCCGACGCGTCGACCACCCGACGCTTCGGTGGCACCGGTCTGGGCCTGGCCATCTCCCGGCGTCTGGTCGAGGTGATGGGCGGCACGATCACCCTGGAGAGCGAGGTGGACGTCGGCAGCACCTTCGCGGTGGAGGTCACCCTGCGGACCGCCACCAAGCCTCAGCCCTCGATCGACGCCTTCAGCGACGAGTTGCTGGTCGGGCTGCGGGTGCTGGTGGTGGACGACAACTCGACCAACCGGACGTTGCTCAAGACCCAGCTCGAGGCGTGGCGGATGGTCCCCGACGTCGCCGACACCGTCCCCCGGGCCTTCGAGATGCTGCGCGCGTCGGCGATGCTGGGCAAGCCGTACGACATCGCGGCCCTGGATGCCCACATGCCCGACACCGACGGGCTGGAGCTGGCTCGCCGGGTGACGGCTGATCCCGTGCTGCAGGGACTGCCGATGATCATGCTGACCTCCGGTCTGTATCCCGAGCCCGCCGCGATGCGCGGTCTGGGCATCACGCAGTGGCTCCCGAAGCCGGTCCGCAGCGCCGACCTGTTCGACCGCCTCGTCCGGCTGATGGCACCGCGGGAGCGGGAGCTGCAGGCGCGCCGGAGCTTCCTGCAGGACCCGCAGCCGGCGGCGGCCGCGGGCGGCACGGTGCTGCTGGTGGAGGACAGCCTGGTGAGTCAGGTGGTCATCTCCGAGCTGCTGGGGGGCCTCGGCTTCGAGGTACAGTGCGTCCGCGACGGGTCTGCGGCGCTGGATGCGCTGGCCACCACGGAGTTCGTCGCCGTCCTGCTGGCCATGGACACCCCGAGCACGGACGGCTACGAGACGGCGCGCGCGGTCCACGAGCTGGACCGGGCGGGTCGCCGCACCGCCATCGTGGGCCTGCTGACCCACGTGTCGACGGAGGAACGCGAACGCTGCCTGGCCGCGGGGGTGGACCGGTTCCTGTTCCGTCCCGTCGACGCGTCGGCGGTGGCGGCCACGGTGGCCGATCTGCCGCCGGCCCGGGCGGCAACGCAACCCGAGCTGTGGGCCGAGCCGGAGGAGGCGCCGGAAGAGGCAGTCATCGACACCAGCCGGCTCGACGACCTGGCCGAGCTCGTCGCGGCCGACGGCACCAGTCTGGTGGTCACCATGATCGACTCCTACATCCGCCGGAGCACCGAACGGGGCGACGGGCTGCAACGGGCCGTCGCCG
>JBMDXL010000691.1:0-5625 GCA_048594465.1 Microlunatus sp.
GACGTAGCCCGGCCCGAACATCGTCCAGATCGCCCGCCGGGTGGTCGGTCGGGTCGTCTCGGTCACGAGCTCTCCCTCCTCGACCGTGCCGGGACGGTCACCGCTTGCTGTCGGCCGTGGCCCGCCGGAATCCCAGGGCCCCGAGCACCGTAAGTCCGACGACCCAGGCGAGCAACACGAGCACACCCGTCCAGGGGAACGGGGTGTCCGGCAGCATCGGCCACCGCCCCAGCTCCGCCAGCCAGTACGAGGGCAGCGCGTGCGCCAGCGCCTGGGCGGGGGGCGGCATCATCTCCATCGGCAGCCACAGCCCGCCGAGCATGGCCAGGACCAGGAGCACCAGCGTGGTCACCCCACCGACCGCCTCCGCCTTGACCCACAGCCCGATCACGATGCCGAGGACGGCCAGCGGGACGAGGGCCGCCCACATCAGTCCCAGGGAGGCCAGCCAGACGCCGACCGGCAGCCGTACGCCCCCGATCAGGAAGCCGGCGGCGAAGACCAGCACCAGCGAGGGCAGCACCAGGACCATGATCACCGCCGCCTTGGCCAGCAGGAACTCCCGCGGCGCGAGGGTGGTGGTGCTCAGCTGCCGGAACCAGCCGGAGCGCCGCTCGGTGGCGAGCTGGGCACCCCCGCTCATCGCCGCACCGAGCGCGCCGTACGCCGCCATCGAGACCATGATCATCGCCGAGACGAGCCCGGCGTCGGGTCCCGTCCCGGTGGCGAAGGTCTGGCTGAACACCACGTAGAGCACCAGGGGCAGACCGACGGCGAACACCACGAAGGCGAAGTTCTTGGCCGTCAGCCAGGTGCTGTGGAGGGCGTAGTGGACCGGCGCGGGCCAGCGGACGGGACCGCGACGGGACGGGGTGGTGACGGTCTCGGTGCTCATGCGTGGTCCTCGGGGAGGTCGTGGGTCAGGGTGAGGAAGGCGTCCTCGAGGCTCGCGGAGACGATCTCGATGTCGGTGGCGCCGGGGTGGTCGGTGAGCAGCGCCCGCAGCGTGGTGTCGGAGTCGGTCGTCCGCAGCAGGACCCGCGCGCCGGTGGTCTCGGCGGTGATCACCGCCGGCAGCCGGCGCAGGTCGGCGAGGTCGACCCCGTCGGCGGCCAGGCTGACGGTGCGGTCCGCGACCCGGCTCTTGATCGTCGCCGGCGAACCGTCGGCGATCAGCCGACCGCGGGCCAGGACCACGATCCGGTCCGCCTCGGCATCGGCCTCGTCCAGGTAGTGGGTGGCGAACAGGACCGTCCGCCCGCCGGAGATGAACTCGCGCATGGAGGACCAGAAGGCCCGTCGGATCTCGACGTCCATCCCGACCGTCGGCTCGTCCAGGATGAGCAGCTGGGGGTCGGCCATGATCGCCAGGGCGTAGCGGACCCGCTGCGCCTGGCCACCGGACAGCTTGTCGGTCCGGGTCTTCAGGAACGTGCTCAGGTTCGCCCGCTCGATCACCTCGTCCAGACCGAGCGGGTGCGCGTGGAGACCCCGCATCAGCCCGAGCAGCTCCTTGACGGTCGCCTCGTGCAGCAACGCACCCGCCTGCAGCATCACCCCCACCAGACCCTGCCGCACCGCGGACCGCGGCGACCGGCCGAACACCTCGACCCGGCCGGCGTTCGGGTCTGTCAGCCCGGTGATCACCTCGGTGGTGGTGGACTTGCCGGCACCGTTGGGACCGAGCACGGCCACGATCTCCCCGGGGGCGATGGCCAGGTCGAGACCGTCGACCGCCCGGACCGGTCCGTACGCCTTGCGCAGGCCCTCGATCAGGATCGCCGGCGTGGCGGCGGCGGGCGGGGACGCGGTCGTCGGGGCCGGGCGGCGGCCGACGGTGGAGGAGGAGAAAGCCATACCTGGAGTCTGGTCGGACCCACGACGCGCGACCTGGTCCGTGCGTCATCACCTGACCGTGACAGCTGTCATGCTCGTGTTCCTGGGGTCCGCTCGCGACGGGGGTGCGCGGTCACCGGCTCCGTCGTCACTCGTCGAGACGGCAAAGACCGCACCGCCCCTCCTCGCTCCTCCGCACACCGGGCACACCCCCTTCCCGCTCACGAACCCGAGGGGTCCGCTCGCGACGGGGGCACACGGTCACCGGCTCCGTCGTCGGCGCGGGCTCTAGGGTGATCTCGTGACGATCACCGCAGGCGTGGCGGCCGGCCACCAGGCCACGGCCCAGGCCGGCGGCGACATCCTGGCCGCCGGCGGGTCGGCGGCCGACGCGGCGGCGGCCATGGTGCTCACCAGCTGCGCGGCCGAGACGCTGTTCACCGGGCTGGGCGGTGGCGGGTTCGCCATCCACTACGAGGCCGCGACCGGCCAGATCCGCTGCCTGGACTTCTTCGTGGCCGTCCCCGGCCTCGGCGGACGAGCTCCCGGGCGGGGTCAGCCGATCGAGGTGGTGTTCGTCGGTCAGGCGATCCCGTACGAGATCGGTCCGCCGACCGTGGCCGTCCCGGGCATTCCCGCCGGGGTCCTGCACCTGTGGCGCCGCTGGGGTCGGCTGCCCTGGGCCGAGGTGGTGGCCCCGGGTCGTCAGGCCTCGCTCGGCTCGGTCTTCCCCAGCACCCACGCCGACCTGCTGCCGAAGGTCTCCCCCGCCTTCCACGTCTCCGACGGGATCGAGGTCTACCGACGGCCGGACGGCAGCGTCCTGCAGGGCGGCGACCTGGTCGCCCACCCCGCCCACCCGCAGGCGTACGACCTGCTGGCCGCCGAGCCCGAGGCCTTCTACCGCGGCGACTACGCACGAGCCGTGCTGGAGGTGCTGGGCGACACGTCCGCGATGGACGCCTGCGACCTGGAGTCGTACGAGGTGATCGAGAGCCGGCCCCGCCGGGTCGGTGTGCACGGGTTCGGGGTGCTGGCCCGCGGCGACGACCTGGACGACGTGCTCGGCACCATGCAGGCGGCCGCCGCCGGGATGACCGGCGACCCGATCACCTCCCCGGCCGCCGCCCGGGCCCTGGTGCGCGCCCTGCGTGCCCCGGACCGGCGGGCGGAGACCACCAACCTGGTCGCCGCCGACGCCGACGGCAACGTGTGTGCGGTGACCACCAGCCTCGGGCTCGGTTCGGGGGTCTGGGTGCCCGGCTTCGGGGTGCACCTGAACTCGATGCTCGGCGAGGGCGAGCTGGTGCGTGACGGGGTGTCCCCCGGGCAGCGGATGGGGTCGATGATGTCGCCGATGCTGGCCATCGACCCGGGCGGTCGCCCGGTGGTGGCGGCCGGGGCGGCCGGCGGCAGCCGGATCCGCTCGGCGCTGGTGCAGTGCATGCTGCGGATGCTCGAGCACACCCCACCCCAGGCGGCCATCGACGCGCCCCGGCTGAACGCGGTGCCCGGCGCGGTGCGACTGGAGCCCGGCTTCGCCCCCGAGGTGCTGCGGGCGCTGGCCGACGACGGCGACGAGATCGGCGTGGCCGAGCAGCTGGACCCCTACTTCGGTGGGGTGTCCGCGCTCAGCTGGCTCGGCGGCGGTGCCGACCCGCGGCGCTCGGGGCAGGTCGAGCTCCATCTCGCGGCCGATCTGCCCGACGCCCCGGCGGCGCGACCGGCGGCAAACGACAGTTAGCCTTCGGTGGTGACGCCGCCCTCCTCCACGTACCGCCTCCAGATCCGCAAGTCCTTCACCCTGGACGACGCCGCCGCGACCGTCGACTACCTGGCCGAGCTCGGGATCGGGGCGGTCTACCTGTCGCCGATCCTGCAGTCCACCGCCGGTTCCGACCACGGCTACGACACCACCGACCCGCTCCGCATCGACACCGACCGCGGCGGCGAGGCCGGCTGGGCCGCTCTGCGCGCGGCCGCAGCCGACGCCGGTCTGCAGGTCGTCGTGGACATCGTGCCCAACCACCTCGGGATCAGCGCGCCGCGCGAGAACCCGTACTGGTGGGACGTCCTCACCCACGGCCGCCAGTCCGCGTACGCCGACTGGTTCGACGTCGACTGGAGCCGACCGATCACCGTCCCGGTGCTGGGCGACGACGCCGTCCTGACCGTGACCGACGGCGAGCTCGCCTACTACGAGCACCGCTTCCCGCTGGCCCCCGGGACGTGGTCACCCGGCGACGACGCCGACGCGGTGCACGAGCGCCAGCACTACCGTCTGGTCCACCACAGCCGTGGCGACGCGGAGCTGACCTACCGCCGCTTCTTCACCGTCACCACCCTGGCCGGCGTCCGGCAGGAGGACCCGTCCGTGTTCGCGGCCACCCACGCCCGGGTGGCCGCCATGATCCCCGAGGGAGTGAGCGGACTGCGGGTCGACCACCCCGACGGTCTGGTCGACCCCGGGGAGTACCAGGAGCGGCTGGCCGAGCTGGCCCCGGACGCGTGGATCACGGTGGAGAAGATCCTGGAGCCGGGCGAGCGCCTGCCTGACTGGCCGGTCGCCGGCACCACCGGCTACGACGCCATGCGCGAGGTCAACGGCGTCTTCGTCGACACCCGCGCCGAGGCCGAGGCGACCGAGCGCTACCAGCGGCTGACCGGGGACACCTCCACCAGCGCCGAGCACGTCGAGCAGGGCAAGCGGATGATCGTGGACCGGTTGCTGGTCGCCGAGGTCCGACGGATCGCCGGTCTGGCCCCCGACGTGGCCGACGCGGACGCGGCGATCGCCGAGGTGGCCGTCGCCTTCGGCGTCTACCGCTCCTACCTCCCGGACGGGGTGGCCGACCTGGACAAGGCCCTGGTGCTGGCCGAGCAGCGGCGTCCCGAGCTGGCCGGAGCCTTCGCGTCGCTGTCCCCCCGGCTGCACGACCCGGCCGACGAGCTGGCCCGGCGGTTCCAGCAGCTCAGCGGCGCGACGATGGCCAAGGGCACCGAGGACACGGCCTTCTACCGCTACGCACGGTTCATCGCCTTGAACGAGGTCGGGGCGGACGCCGGGGAGTTCGGCATCGGGCTGGACGACTTCCACGCCCTGCAGCAGGTGCGCCAGCAGGCGCAGCCGCAGTCGATGACCTCGCTGTCCACCCACGACACCAAGCGCGGTGAGGACGTCCGGGCCCGGCTGGCGGTGCTGGCCGAGGTCGGGGACGAGTGGGAGCGGTTCGCGGCCACCTTCCTGGACCGGACCGGGATCCCGAACCGCGCGTTCGCCTACCTCCTGGCCCAGACCCTGGTCGGGGTCGGTCCGGTGCCGGAGCGGGACCGGCTGCACGCGTACGCGGAGAAGGCGATGCGCGAGGCCAGCCAGGAGACGCGCTGGACCGCTGTCGACGCGGACTACGAGCAGACCGTGCAGGCGGGGATCGACCTCGCGTACGACGACGCCGGCCTGCGGGACGGTTGGGAGCGGCTGCTGGCCCTGGTGGAGCAGCCCGGCTGGTCGAACGCGCTGGGTCAGAAGCTGGTCCAGCTGACGATGCCCGGGGTGCCCGACGTCTACCAGGGCACCGAGCTGTGGGAGGACTCGCTGGTCGATCCCGACAACCGGCGTCCGGTCGACGTCGTCGCCCGACGACAGCTGCTCGGGTCGCTGACCGCCACCCCCCGGGTCGACGCCACCGGGGCGGCGAAGCTCTGGGTCACCACCACCGCGCTCCGGCTGCGTCGCGACCGACCCGAGCTGTTCACCACCTACGCGCCGGTGCCGGTCACCGGCGCCGG
>JBMDXL010000692.1:0-1957 GCA_048594465.1 Microlunatus sp.
CGAGCGCGAGCGCCGCCGGGCCCTCGGCGACGCGTGCGAGCCGGGGCCCACCGGCCCGTGATCACCGAGCTGAGGATCACCGATCTCGGGGTGATCAACGACGCCGTCCTGGCGCTGCATCCCGGTCTGACCGTGGTCACCGGGGAGACCGGGGCCGGCAAGACCATGATCGTGACCAGCATCGACCTGCTGCTGGGTGGCCGGGGCGACCCCAAGGCGGTCCGGACCGGGGCTCGCCGCGCGGTGGTCGAGGGCCGCTTCGCCGAGGTGTCCGGCGAGACCGTACGGCGGGTGCAGGAGGCCGGCGGCGAGCTGGACGACGACGGCCCGGACGAGCACGGACCCGAGCTGCTGGTCGGCCGGCAGGTCACCCCGAGCGGGCGCACCCGCGCCTTCGTGGGCGGCGCCCAGGTGCCCGTCGGGCGGATCGAGGAGCTGATCGGCGACCTGGTCACCGTGCACGGCCAGTCCGAGCAGATCCGACTGGCCGGCCGGGACCGGCAGCGGGAGCTGCTCGACCGGTTCGCCGGGGACGAGCAGCACGCGCGGCTCGGCCGGTACCGCCGGTGCTACGACGAGCACCGGGCCGCCCGGGCGGAACGGGAACGGCTGCAGGCCGAGGCCCAGGAGCGGGCCCGGGAGATCGACGTGCTGCGCTTCGGCCTGGACGAGATCGAGCGGGTGGCCCCCCAGCCCGGTGAGGACGTCGCTCTGGCCGCAGAGGCGCAGCGGCTGCAGACCAGTGGCGACCTGCGGGCCGACGCCAACGCCGCGATCGAGGCGATCGCCGGCACCGACGACGAGGCGGGGGGAGCGCTGGCGGCGCTGGCCGTGGCTCGGCACGCCGCCGACCGGCTGGCTGGCGCCGACCCCGGGGCCGCCGGGCTGTCGGAGCGGGTACGGGAGGTCGGCTACCTGCTGAACGACCTGACCGGCGATCTGTCGCGCTACCTCGACGGGCTGGAGGCCCAACCGGGGCGGCTGGAGCAGATCGCCGAGCGGCGGTTCGAGCTGGCCGGGCTGCTGCGCAAGTACGGCGCCAGCTGCGACGAGGTGCTCGCCTGGGCCGACCGTGCGGGCGCGCGGCTGGAGGAGCTGGAGCAGGCCGACGACCGGATCGGGGCGCTGTCGGCCCGGATCGACGAGCTGGCGGCCACCCTCGACCTGCTCGCCGCCGAGCTGCACGAGGCGCGGGTGGCCGCGGCCTCGGTGTTCGTGGACCGGGTCCGGGGCGAGCTGGCCGCCCTGGCCATGCCGCACGCCCGGATGGCCTTCGAGGTCTCCGCGGTCGAGCTCGGCCCCACCGGGTCCGACCAGGTCGACCTGCTGTTCTCCGCCAACCCGGGCAGCGCGCCGCGCAGTCTCGGCAAGGTCGCGTCCGGCGGCGAGATGTCCCGGGTCCGGCTGGCCATCGAGGTCGTGCTGGCCGCCGGTGGCGGCTCCGTCACCTTCGTGTTCGACGAGGTCGACGCCGGGGTGGGCGGCGCGGTGGCGGTGGAGATCGGGCGTCGACTGGCCCTGCTGGCCCGGCACCGCCAGGTCATCGTCGTCACCCACCTGGCCCAGGTCGCCGCGTTCGCCGACCGGCACTTCGCGGTGGTGAAGTCCGACGACGGCCAGGTCACCACCAGCGGCGTGCGGGAGGTCGCGGAGCGGGACCGGGCCGTCGAGCTGGCCCGGATGATGGCGGGCATCGAGACCACCGAGTCGGCCCTGGCCCACGCCGGCGAGCTGCTCGAGCTCGCCTCCCGCTGACCCCAGCCGACCCCGCGACCGGCGCGCCGACACGCCGAGGGCGCCGACGGTGGGGGCGACGCGCCGGGCGATGCGAGCGCGGCGGCCGACAGCGGGTAGCCTGGAGTTCCGTGGGAGCCCGCGATCGACAGACCAAGCACCTCTTCGTCACCGGCGGGGTCGCATCCTCGCTCGGGAAGGGCCTGACGGCCTCGAGCCTCGG
>JBMDXL010000693.1:0-1730 GCA_048594465.1 Microlunatus sp.
AGGGCCGCCGCAGCGGCCGCCGCGCAGTCGGTCCGGGTGACGTACGCGGTCAGTCCGGCACCGGCGTTGGTGACCAGCCGGCCGCTGGCGGCCGCCTGCTGCAGCGTCGGCAGCTGGAACTCGGCGTACAGGTTGTTGCGCAGGGTGGTCCAGCGCAGGCCGCTCGCGGCCAGCGCCTCCTCGGTGGCCCGGTGGTCGGGGACGACCCCGGCCGGGTTGTCGGCGCTGGGCTGCGAGACCGAGGTGTAGAAGACGTGACCGACCCCGGCGGTCCGGGCGGCTTCGACGGCGGCGAGCTGACCCGCCAGGCGGTCGCCGACCACGTCGGTCGAGATGATCAGCAACCGGTCCACGCCGGCGAAGGCGGCCGACAGCGTCTCGGGCTGGTCGAAGTCCGCCGACCGCACCGACGCCCCGCGGGCCACCAGATCGGCCACGGCGTCGGGACGTCGGGTGATCAGGACGACGTCGGCGGGATCGGTCCGGTCGAGCAGCTGCTCGGCGACGAGGCGGCCGAGCTGGCCGGCGGCGCCGGTGAGGGCGATGGTCATGGGTGAGCTCCTGGGGTCGTGGTTATTGTCATCAGCCTGATGACGATTAACTGTAGCCAGTCTGACGTCGATATGGAAGAATGGGCGCATGGCGAGACCGACGAGCACCCAGTTCGCGGTGGCCGTGCACGTGCTCACCTACCTGGCCAGTGTCGCCGACGAGACCGATGGTGCGAGCCCCGGACGGGCGGTGAGCTCCGACGAGCTGGCCGCGAGCGTGAACGCCAACCCGGTGCACGTCCGTCGGGTGCTCGGTCCGCTGCGCGAGGCCGGTCTGGTGTCGTCCCGGCCCGGACCGCGTGGTGGGTGGGAGCTGGACCGCCCGGCCGACCGGATCACCGCCGCGGAGGTGTGGGACCTGGTCCAGGGCGACGAGCACGTGCTGGGTCTGCACGGACCGAACCCGGCCTGCCCCGTCGGTCGCTCGATCCAGCAGTCGCTGGTCGACCTCGACGCCCGCGCCCGGCAGGCGCTCCGGGCCGAGCTGGAGCGGGTGACGGTGGCCGATCTGGCCGCCGGTGTGACCCTGACCGTCTGATCCCCGGCCTCCCGACCGCCTGACCCCGGCTCCGACCGAGCCCGCCCGATCGCGTCTGCCGCGACTCAGGCCAGGTCCGAGCCCGTCCGGATCCAGGTGTCGGAGCGGGCCCGCAGCACCAGGGTCAGCATCCGGGCCAGCATGAAGCCGCCGTACGCGACCCACAGCCAGACCAGCCCGGCGTCCAGCCAGCGCACCGTCAGGGCCAGCGGCACGTACGCGAGCAGGGAGAGCAGACCGGCGAGGGCCAGGTAGCGGCCGTCGCCGGCGCCGATCAGCACCCCGTCGAGCACGTACACGATGCCGGCGATCGGGGTGAGCACGGCGACCGCGATCAGCACCCGGCCGACCAGTCGCTGCACGTCGGGGTCGGGGGTGAAGACCGCAGCCACGAACTGCCCGCCGACCGCCACCACGAGTCCGAAGACCACGCCGCAGACGACACCCCAGCCGATCATCCGGGTGGTCATGGCCCGTCCCAGCGCCACGTCACCCGCGCCCAGCAACCGACCGATGATCGCCTGCCCGGCGATGGCGATGGCGTCCAGGGCGAAGGCGAGCAGCACCCAGATCGAGTTGACCACCTGGTGGGCGGCCAGCACCACCGTGCCGCCCGCGGCGGCGACCACGGTGGTGAGGGT
>JBMDXL010000694.1:0-4831 GCA_048594465.1 Microlunatus sp.
TACCTGGTGCGACCGGCCGAGATCGAGTTCTGGCAGGGGCGGCCCAGCCGGATGCACGACCGGCTGGTCTACCGGCGGGCGGGCGACGGCTGGACGATCACCCGGCTGGCGCCGTAGGGCCCCAGCTCGCCCCTCAGGCCAGCTCGTTGAGGGTGATCGCGACCGAGCGGAGGCGCCGGGCGACGTCGTCGAGCACCGCGCGCTTGGGATCGCCGACGGCGAAGAAGCGCGGCTCGACCAGCTGTCCGAGGCCGCCCAGGCGCTGATCGTCGAGGACCGCGGCGACGCCGGCGCGGTCACCGCCGGTGACCAGGGCACGGAGGGACGTCGCGTGCGGGCCGAGGACGGCGGCGGCGCCGTCGGCCGCCCGGTCCCAGACCTGCAGGGTCTGGTTGCTGCGCCGCCGGGCGTACCGCTGCTGCGACCAGCCGCCGGCCTTGGTGGACCCCTGCACGTAGCCGCCGCCCGTGTCCGCTGCCGTGACACGGCCGTCCGTGACCACGGCCACCGCCCAGCCGCCGCGCCGGACCAGCAGCACACCGAGGGTGCGGGGCGTGTGCAGGTGCGTGACCAGGTCGGCGATCAGGTCGTCGGGGGCGGGGTCGGGGAGTGGTCCGTACGGGATCGCGAGCTCGGCCCGGGCGCCGTCGTCGGCCTCGACCACCACGGCGTGGTGTGCCTCGTCGGCGGCCAGGCTGAGGCGCACCGGTCCGTGCCGGTCGGCGAACCGCGCCACCCAGCCGGGCAGCCGGTCGGACTCGACCTCGACGACACGACCGGCGGCGGACACGTGCGTGAGGCTACCGAGAGTTCGTGAGCCGCTCGGACCGTCGCTCCCCGGTCGCGGCACCGTCCTCTGCCAGAGTGGCCGTCGTGACGGTTACGGTGCCGCCCGCGGGCTATCAGCGGCTCGACGCGAGCCGGGTGCTGGCCACCATCGAACGGCTCCAGCGCCGGATCGCCGCCCGCTTCCCCGAACGGGGGTTGTGCCGGGTGGCCGCCGAGCTGGTCACGGTGGCCGGCCAGGTCGCCGACTCCGCCTCGTCCTCCCGGAACCGGCTCCGACGGATCCGGTTGCTGTCCCGGGTGCTGTGCGCGCTGATCGTGGTGGCCACGGTCGTGGCTCTGCTGCTCGCCCTCCGTGACGCGATCAGCAACGGTCCCGCGCGGTCGTTCGAGTGGCTGCCGCTGATCGAGACCACCATCAACGACATCGTCTTCGCCGCCATCGCCGTCTACTTCATCTACGCCCTGCCCAGCCGGCTGGAACGCAGCTATCTGCTGCGCCAGCTGCACCGCCTCCGGTCGCTGGCCCACATCGTCGACATGCACCAGCTGACCAAGGACCCGGAGCGGCTCCGCCCGGACTTCGACACGACCTCCGAGTCGGTGAACCCGCAGCTGGGCCGCGACGGGATGGAGCACTACCTCGACTACTGCTCGGAGATGCTCAGCCTGGTCGGCAAGATCGCCGCGCTGTGCGCCGAGGAGAGCCAGGACGCCGTGATCCTGGACATGGTCAGCACGATCGAGACCCTGACCACCGGGATGAGCCGCAAGATCTGGCAGAAGATCTCGCTGCTCCCGGACCCGGGGCGCTGAGCCCGTCCGGATCCGCTGGTCCGCCTGATCCGCATGATCCGCATGTCCGCCGGATGTGGCTTCGCGGTGGCAAACGGTGGCGTCGGGCGCGGGACGGTTCACCGGATGTGGCTCGGCGGTGGGCTCCGGTGGGTGGGGAACCGTACGGGCCTGCCGGATGCGGCTTCGCGGTGAGAAACGGAGCGACCGAAGGCTGCGGGTCTGCCGAACCTGGCTTCGCGGCGGCATCCGGTCGTCGACTCACCGTACGAGCGCTCCGGACGCCGCCGGGAAGTCACGGACGGTGATCCAGCCGGGGGACAGGCCCATGGTCATGGCCAGACGCGGGCCCGAGCTCGGCCCCCGGACGCCACAAACCCGCGAACGGTCGTGGCGGCGGTGAGATCGGGTGACCTCGGTGCCGTCCACGGTCGGGGGACGAGTCCGACGTTCGCGGGTTCGGGTGTTGGCTGTGGATTAGCCGGCCACTGCGGCCGACCTGATCACAGGTCGCGCAGCGGCCTAGCTGGCCGCCACCTCACAAGTCCGTAGATCATTCATTCCTTGGACCACCTCCCTTCCTGTGTACGCACAAAAGTAGGCGCGAGATCGGGCGTGGTCAACGACTTTTCGCTGTGAGCTTCTCTCAGGGTGTGACGGCCCGGTCAGGCGAGGATGACCTCGACACCCCGGCCCTGCAGGGTCTCCACCATCTCCGGGGTGGCCGAGGTGTCGGTGATGATCGCGGACACCTCGTTGACGTGGCAGATGCGGGAGAAGCCGACGTGGCCGAGCTTGGACGAGTCGGCCACCACCACCGTCTTCTTGGCCTGGGTGACCATCACCCGGTTGATCGCGGCCTCGGCCTCGTCGTACGTGGTGATGCCGGCCGCCGGATCCACCCCGATGGCGCCCAGGAAGCAGATGTCCGGGGTCAGCTGACCCAGGGTCTCGGTGGCCAGGGCCCCGACCAGCTCGTAGCTCTGCGGCCGGGCGACCCCGCCGCAGACGACGATCTTGATGAACGGGCGCACCGTCAGCTCGGTGGCGATGTTGATGGCGTTGGTCACCACGGTCACCCCGTTGTGCAGGGCCTGGGCGCCGGGGATCGCCCGGGCCACCTCCACGGTGGTGGTGCCACCGTTCAGGGCCAGCGTGCAACCCGGCCACAGCATGCTCACCGCCCGTTCGGCGATCCGCAGCTTCGCCTCGCCCCGGCTGCTCGACTTGTAGCGCAGCGGCAGGTCGTAGCTCGTGGTGTTCGGCACGGCACCGCCGTGGGTCCGGGACAGCAGCTGCTGGTCGGCGAGATAATCCAGGTCCCGCCGGATGGTCGCAGCCGACACGTGGAAGTGGGCGGCGGAGTGCTCGACGTCGATCCGCCCGTCCGAGACCAGCATCTCGAGCAGGGTCGACAAACGCTCAGCCCGGGTCACAGTCGGCATGATATGTTCATATCTGCGTGTTTGGGAAGCAAAACAAACAACCTGATACATCCCAGGAGCACTCTGATGACCTTCGTCGAAGCCGAGATCGCTGCTCAGCCGGACTGCTGGAGACGGGCTGTCGACGTGGCCGCCGACCTCTCCGGAGCCCTCGGCGAGCCCGGTGAGCGGATCGCCGTGGTCGGTTGCGGCACCTCCTGGTTCGTCGGCCAGGTGGCCGCCGCCTGGCGCGAGTCCGCCGGCCTGGGCGAGACCGACGCCTTCACCGCCTCCGAGGTGCCGACCGGGCGTCGCTACGACCGCGTCGTCGCGCTCACCCGCTCCGGCACCACCACCGAGGTGCTCGAGGTGCTCGAGGGCGTCCGCGGCCGGGTGCCGACCACCGTCGTCCTCGGGGACCTGGACACCCCGGCGCCCGCCCTGGCCGACCGGCTGGTCGACCTCTCCTTCGCCGACGAGCAGTCGGTGGTGCAGACCCGGTTCGCCACGAGTGCGCTGGTGCTCTTCCGGGCTGCCTGGCGGGGGGACGTCGCGGGGCTGGCCGACGCGGCCGAGGCGGCGGTGGCGGCTCCCCTCGACCCCGCCTGGGCCGCAGCCGAGCAGAGCACCTTCCTGGGTCGGGGGTGGACCGTCGGCCTGGCCCACGAGGCGGCCCTGAAGTTCCGGGAGACCTCCTCCAGCTGGGCGGAGTCCTACCCGGCGATGGACTACCGGCACGGTCCGATCTCGGTTGCCGCCCCCGGCCGTACGGTCTGGATGTTCGGCGAACCGCCCGCCGGCCTGGCCGGCGACGTCGCCGCCACGGGCGCCACCTGGGTGAGCGACGACCGGGACCCGCTGGTCCAGCTGATCACCGCGCAGCGGGTCGCCGTGGCCCGGGCCCTGGCCCTGGGTCTCAACCCCGACACCCCGCGCAACCTGACCCGCTCGGTCGTCCTGACCGGCTGACCATGATCAGCTCCGAGCCCCCGACACCCGGGTCCCGGATCATCGGCGAGGCCCTGACCGGCTCCGCGGTGGTGGTGGCCGTGGACCTTGGCGGCACCCTGACCAAGATCGCGTACGTGGCCCGCGACGGCGGCGCCACCGACGTCCGGCGGGTCGACACCATGATCGATGATCATGGCGCGGTCCCGCCGGAATGGCTTGCCGGGCTGGTGCGCGAGGCCGCCGGCGCCCGCGACGACCTGGACGTGGTGGGCTACGGGCTCGTGGCCCCCGGGATCATCGACGCGGCCGCCGGTGTGGTCCGGGTGGCTCCCAACGTGGGTTGGGTGGACGTGCCCGTCCGGGAGGTGCTGGACACCGTCACCGGACTGCCGGGTGCCATCGGTCACGACGTCCGCGGCGGTGGTCTGGCCGAGTGGCGCCTGGGCGGTGCTGCCGGCTGCGAGAACCTGCTCTTCCTGGCCCTGGGCACCGGGATCGCCGGGGCTTCGGTGGTGGACGGCCGGATGCTCGAGGCCGGCGGCTACGCCGGCGAGATCGGCCACCTGCACGTCGCGGTCGCGGACCACCGGTGCGCCTGCGGTGCGTACGGCTGCCTGGAGACGGTGGCCTCGGCCTCGGGGGTGGCCCGCACCTACCGCCGGACCACGGGACTGCGCCGCAGCGCCGCGGAAATCGCCGACCTCGCGAGGACCGGCGACCAGGCCGCGCTGCAGGCCTTCGCGGTGGCGGTGGCCGGGTTGTCGGAGGCGCTGGCCGCGTACGCCGCCCTGCTGGCGCCGGAGCTGGTGATCATCGGCGGCGGTCTGTCGGGAGCCGCAGACCTCCTGCTGCCCGAGCTCGGGCCGTCGCTGGAG
>JBMDXL010000695.1:0-12872 GCA_048594465.1 Microlunatus sp.
CTCGTGCAGGAGAAGGGCATCCGCTGCGAGCTCGATCTGTGGGGCTACGACGTCAGCCACGACTGGGAGTGGTGGCAGCAGCAGCTGGCGCACCATCTGCCACGCTTCTGCTGAGACCGTGAGGTCCGCCGCGACGGACCCACGCACGTACGTCCACCTAGGAGAGGAGCCGTGGTGTCCGACACCCGCCATCTGATCGGTCTGCTGCTCGGCGCGGAGGAGGACTGGCCCCGCGCCTTCGAGGCCATCGTCCAGCGGATCGGGGCGTTCTCCTACGCCAACCAGACGCACACCCTGGACACCGAGCGGGTGCACATCTCCCCGTTCAACCTGCGGGACCCGGCGCGGCACACGCTGGTCATCGACCGCCTCGCCTACTGGTACTACCACCCGCGCGAGTGGCTGAAGAAGGTCGCCCTGATGGACGACGTGTACCTGATGAACTCGCCCTTCACCTTCCAGTCGATGGAGAAGCACGCCGCCTACTGCGCGCTGATGCGGCTGGGCATGCACGTCCCGGACACGGTGCTGGTGCCGTACAAGAACCCGGTGGACAACACCCGCTGGGCCTACACGTCGCGCAACTACAACGACGCGTTCGACCTCCCCAGCATCGCCGCCGAGATGGGCTACCCGCTGTTCATGAAGCCCTTCGACGGGGGCGGTTGGCGCGGGGTGTCCCGGATCAAGGACGAGCAGTCCCTGATCGCGGCGTACGACGAGTCGGGCGAGATGCTGATGCACCTGCAGAAGTCCGTGGAGCCGTACGACGTGTTCGCCCGGGCCCTCACCATCGGTCCGGAGACCATGGTCATGCACTTCCGCCCCGACGAGCCGATGCACGACCGGTACGCGGTGGACTACGACTTCCTGTCACCGGCCGCCGGGCAGGAGGCGATCACCATCGCCCAGACCGTGAACGCCTTCTTCCGCTGGGAGTTCAACTCCTGCGAGATGCTGGTCCAGGGCGACACCGTGCTGCCGATCGACTACGCCAACGCCTGCCCCGACGTCGCGGTCACCTCGCTGCACTACTACTTCCCCTGGGCCATGCGGGCGCTGGTGAAGTGGTCCGCGTTCTGCGCCGCCACCGGTCGCAGGGCCAACCTGCACGTCGACCCCGCCCCCTGGTTCGCTGTCGCGGACGACCCCGCCCTCGACTACGGGGCCAAGCTGGGGCAGTACCAGCGGCTGGCCGATGAGCACTTCGACACCGAGCGCTACCACGACTTCTGCGCCACCGCGCTGCCCGACATCGACGACATCGTCCTGGAGTGGGTCAGCTCGGCGCACTTCGACCAGATGCTGGTGGACACGGTGACCGCGACCTACCCCGAGAACGAGCGAGAGCGCTTCCTGGGGCACTTCCGGGGACTGGTCGGTCTGTGGGTCAGCGACGAGCGGACCCGGCTCGGCTGAGAGGACTGCTCCCTTCGAGAGCACCGAGTGAGGACGAACCCCCTCAGCGCGCCCGGCTGTTCCCGTCGAGCAGGTCGGCGTAATCGGGGTGACTGGAGATGAAGTCGGCGGTGAACGGGCAGCGGGGGACCACGTGCAGACCGCGGGTGCGGGCGTCGTCGAGGGCGGCCTGGGTGACCTGCGCCGCGTAGCCCTTGCCGCGCCACCGGTGCTCGGTGCCGGTGTGGATGACGATCATGGTGTCGCCGCGCAGCACGTAGTCCACGAGGCTGACCAGCTCGCCGTCGCAGCGTCCTTCGTATCGGGAGCGCGCGTCGTTCCTCTCCACCGCCAAGGTGCTCATGGCGGGAGCCTACGCCGTCAGGCGCCGGGGTCAATCCGCTGGTCAGAGCCTGATCGGAGCCTGACCTCGAGGCGGCGCCGGACGTCGGGCCACTCGGCCCGGAGCATCGAGAACTGGACCGTGTCCCGCCAGGAGCCGTCCCGGCGGATCCGGTGGTGGCGCAGCACCCCCTCGCGGACCGCGCCCAGCCGGGCGATCGCGTCCTGGGAGCGGGTGTTGCGGATGTCGGTGTGCCACACCACCCGCTCGGCGCCGAGACCGTCGAACGCGCGCCCCAGCATGATCAACTTGGAGGCCGTGTTGACGAAGGTCCGCCAGTGCTGTCGCGCCACCCAGGTGTGCCCGATCGCCAACGAGCGAAGGGATGGGTTGATCTCGTAGAACGACGTCGATCCCACCAGCTCGCCCGTCGCGGACAGCCGCTGGGCGTACGCGATCCGGTCATGATCGTCGACGGCGGCCGAGATGATCTTGGTCGCGGTGACCGCGTCCGCCGGTGGTGCGAAGCTGAGGTGGGCCACCACCTCGGCGCCCTCCTCCGGCGGGCCCAGGGCGGTCACGAAGTCCTCCGCGTCGGCCACCGTCAACGGGGTCAGCGTCAGCCCGTATCCCTGCAGTTGAAGCGATTCATGCCAGTCGGACGTCGGAGGTTCGCCTGTGCGCAAGATCACGAGCCGATCCGCTGACCGACCACGAAGATCCGCCGGAACGGCAGCACCGTCCCGTACGGCTGCTCCGGGTAGGCCTGCCGTAGCCGCTGCTTGTAGTCGGTCTCGAACTCCTCGCGCAGGTCGTCCGGCAGCGCCTGCAGGACCGGTCGGGCTCCGGTGGCGGAGATCCAGGTGAAGACCGGGTCATCGCCGGTCAGCACGTGGAGGTAGGTGGTCTCCCAGACGTCGACGCGGCAGCCGAGCGCGGTCAGGTCGGCGAGGTAGTCGGCCGGCTCGGCGGACGACGGTCGCGCCACGCCGGCGGTGTGCTCGGCGTACGGTGCGGTCTCGGCCAGCTCGTGCAGCAGCACGTGGCTCGGCTCGCCGAAGTTCCCCGGCACCTGGAAGGCGATCCAGCCACCGGGGTTCAGTCGCTCGACCAGAGCCGGCAGCAGGTCGCGGTGGTCCGGCACCCACTGCAGGGCGGCGTTGCTGATCAGCACGTCGGTGCCGGCCTCCGGGCGCCAGTCCCGCAGGTCCCGTTCGAGGAAACGGAGGTCGTCGACGCCCCTGATGGTGCGCGCCTTCTCGATCATGGCCGGAGAGGAGTCGACTCCGATGATCTCGGCGGTGGGCCACAGCCGGCTCAACGAGGCCGTCAGCTCGCCCGAGCCGCAGCCCAGGTCGACCACCCGGCGGGGACGGTCGGCGCCGATCCGGCGGACCAGGTCGCCGTACGGTCGGGACCGCTCGTCGGCGTACCGGCCGTAGTGCGCAGGATCCCAGTCGTCCATCGGTTCTCCTCGATCCCCTTCAGCCCTCGTCGGCTCACCACCAGCGTAGTGACCGGAACCGGCCCGGGAGACGGCCACCGTGGCGACTAGGTTCGCCGCATGACCGAGAACACTGATCCGTCCACCCAGAACGCGCCCGACCGGCAGATCGAGATCCGCACCGCCGACGGCGGGATGCCGACCCAGCTCTGGCTGCCGCCGAGCGGTAGCGGGCCAGCCGTGGTGGTGTTCCAGGAGATCTTCGGGGTGGGTCGCTACATCCGTGGTCGCTGCGCGGACCTGGCCGCCCTCGGCTACGTGGTGCTGGCCCCCGAGATCTACTGGCGACTGGGGGTGGTGGCCGTCGACGAGGACGCCGACGACCTGCTGGACCAGGGGATGGCCCTCATGCAGAAGGTCGACTGGGAGACGGCGGTGGCCGACGGGGTGGCCGCCGTGCGGTGGGCCCGCGGGCTGCCCGAGGTCACCGGCGGTGTGGGTGCTGTCGGCTTCTGCTTCGGCGGGGGTCTGGCCTTCAACGTCGCCGCCGAGGAGCCACTGGACGCGTTGGTCAGCTACTACGGGTCCGCGCTCCCGCAGCTGCACCCGCTGGCCCCGCGTGTGAGTGCGCCGAGCCTGCACCACTTCGGTGATGCCGACGCCTTCATCCCGATGGACACGGTCGAGGTGATCCGGGCGGCCGTGACGGCGCAACCTCAAGTGACGTTCGAGATCCACCCCGGCGCCGGTCACGCGTTCGACAACCCTGCGCCGGCGTTCCATCACGCCGAGGCCTCGGCCCGTGCCTGGAGAAGCACCGTTGCGTTCCTTTCCGACCACCTGGGGGCTCGGGAGCGATACGCTACCCAGTGATCTGGCGTTCGCCCGGCGAGCTGAGGTGGTGCTCGCCGGTGCGGCACAGGGTTGTGGAGGGGCGGGGATGGCCGGATTGATCGAGAATCAGCAGGGCTCGGCGGGAACGGACCGATCGGGAGGCGAGGCGACTGCGCAGCGCCCGGCGATGTCGATCTTGATCACCGTGCGGGGTGCGTTGCCCAACCTGCGCCCGGCCGAGCAACGGGTGGCCGAGCTGGTGCTGTCGGACCCGGCGGGGGTGTCGGAGAGCTCGATCACCGCAGTGGCTCGACGCTGCCAGACGTCGGAGACCACGGTCCTCCGCTTCTGCCGGGCCATCGGTCTGGCCGGGTATCCCGAGCTGCGGATCGCCCTGGCGCGCGCGGCCCTGTGGGAGGAGTCCGGGCAGGCCCCGGGGCACCCGACCACCGGTCAGATCGATCCCGGCGACTCGCTGGCCGACGTGGTCGCCAAGATCACCCACGCCGACGAGTGCGCCATCGCCGACACCGCGGCCGCCTTGGACCTGGTGATGCTGGAGAAGGCCGTGGCCGCCGTCGCCCAGGCTCGCCGGGTCGACATCTACGGCATCGCCGCCAGCGGGTTGGTCGGCGCCGACTTGCACCAGAAGCTGCACCGGATCGGGAAGATCTCCTTCGTCTGGTCCGACCCCCATCTGGCCCTCACCTCGGCCGCGGTGCTGGAGTCGAGCGACGTGGCCGTGGGCATCTCGCACACCGGCACCACGGTGGACACCCTGGACGCGTTGCGGGTGGCGCGGACGCGGGGGGCGACCACCATCGCGATCACCAACTTCACCGGCTCGCCGATCGCGGCGCACGCCGACGTGCTGCTCACGACCGCAACCCGGGAGACCACCTTCCGCTCCGGTGCGATGTCCAGCCGGATCGCCCAGCTGGCTGTGGTGGACTGCCTGTTCGCCGGCGTCGCCCAACGCTCCTACGACCAGGCGATCACCGCCCTGGAGTCCACGTACGCCGTGGTCCGCAGCCGGCACAACGAACGGACCCCGCTCGTCCTGGACTGAGACCGCTCGGCCTCGCAGTCGGCCCCCGACGTCTTGGGACGAGACGGGACGGATCACGGAGTCGCCCCTGGCACAGTGAGCACGTGTCGTCCCTGCCTGACCCCTTCCCGCCCGTCGGAGACCAGACCGTGCTCCCGGACCGGAACCCCCGACGCACCATCGTGGTGCTGGGGATGCTGTCCACGTTCGGACCGATCTCGCTGGATCTCTACCTCCCGGTGCTGCCCGAGCTGGCGACCGACCTGGGAGCGACCGCCTCGGGGGCCCAGCTGACGATCACCGCCTGCCTGCTGGGTCTGGCCGTCGGTCAGCTCGTGGCCGGGCCGCTGTCGGACCAGTTCGGGCGACGTCGGCCGTTGCTGATCGGGCTGCTCTGCTACCTGCTCACCTCGCTGGCCTGCGCGTTCGCCCCGAGCATCGAGGTGCTGCTCGTGCTGCGGCTGCTGCAGGGTCTGTCCGGTGCCGCGGGTCTGGTGATCGCCCGGGCGGTGGCCCGTGATCTCTACCAGGGTCGGGCGCTGCTGATCGTGTTCTCCCGGCTGATCCTGGTCTCCGGGCTCGCACCGGTCGCGGCGCCGCTGCTGGGCGGGCAGCTGGCCCGGGTGACCGACTGGCGCGGCATCTTCGTGGTGCTGGCCGGGTTCGGGTTGGTGCTCGTCCTCGCCGGGCTGCTCGGGGTGCCGGAGTCGCTGCCGCCGCAACGACGCAGTCCCGGCGGGCTCCGGGCCAACGTCACCGGCTTCTCCGAGCTGCTGAGGGACCGGGTGTTCCTCGGGGCGGCGTTCTCCTCCGGGCTCGCGGGCGCGGCCATGTTCGCCTACATCGCGGGCTCGACCTTCGTGCTGCAACGGATCTACGGGATGACGCCGCAAGGCTTCTCGTACGTGTTCGGGGTCAACGCGCTCGGCATCATGGCGATGTCGCAGCTGGGGGCGCGGCTGGCCCGCAGCCGGCCGGCGGTCCGGCTGCTCGCGGCCGGTCTGGCCCTCAACCTGCTCGGTGCGCTCGGCGTCCTGGCGAGCGTGCTCGCCGGGGCCGGTCTGGTGCCGCTGCTGATCTCGTTGTGGGTGATGGTCAGCTCGGTCGGGATGGTGTTCCCGTCGGCCACCACGATCGCCCTGGCCGACTACCCGCACCAGGCGGGCCGGGCGTCGTCGCTGCTCGGTCTCGGTCAGTACATCGCCGGTGCTCTGGCCGCGCCGCTGGTCGGTCTGGGGGGTGAGGGGACGGCTGTCCCGCTCGGACTGGTGGTGGTCGGGGCTAGCCTGCTGGCGACTCTGGTGTTCTGGCGGCTGGTGCTGCGATCGCTCCTGGGGCGTGAGATCGGCGCTTGACGCCATCGAACAAAAGTTCGAATATGGAGGGGTGACCGAGGCCTCCACCATCGCCGACCTGCGCCAGCGGGTCAACCGGATGCAGGGTGCTGCGGTCACCCGCCAGCTGTCCCTGCTGCCCGGGTTGAGTGATCTCATCAGCCTGCACACCGGGATGGTCTGCTGCCTCGACAGCCCGGGTCTGGCCATGTCGCTGATGGCCGGTCCGTCCCGGGCCGGGGAGTGGACCGCGGTGGTCGGGGTGCCGGAGTTCGGCTTCGACGCGGCGCTGGCCTTCGGGGTCGACCTCGGTCGCTGCATCGTGGTGCCCGAGCCCGGGGAGCACTGGTTGAGTGTGACCGCCGGGCTGGTCGAGGTGAGCTCCCTGGTGCTGGTCCGTCCGCCGGTGCCGGTGAGTGAGCAGCAGGCGGCCCGGATGCTGGCCCGGTTGCGGCAGAAGGACGCCGCCCTGCTGGTCGACAGCGGTCAGCTCGGAGATCGCGCCTGGCCGCGACCGCAGCGCCGGCTGAGTGTGACCGACAACCGCTGGTCGGGTCTGGGCCGTGGTCACGGGCACCTGCAGAGTCGTCGGGTGACGGTCAGGTCGCGTGGGGGCGGGGTGCCGGACCGGACCGTGGACCTGTGGCTGCCCGACCAGCGCCTGGACGTCCGGGTGGAGACCGGCCACGCGTCTCCGGGATACCGGACGGGCTCCGGCTACGACCCGAGCGCGTACGGCAGTGAGGTGGCCGCCGGATGAGTGTGCTGGATGCCCCCGTGCTGGCACCCACGACGACGAGGACCGTCGCGACCGGAGACTCGTCGGCTGCTGGTGCCGGGTCGGCCGGGACCGGGCCGGCCGCCACCCCGCGGGTGATGGTCGTCTGGTGCCCGGACTGGCCGGTGGTCGCGGCCGTCGCGGCCGAGGAGCTGTCGGCGGACGACCCGGTGGCGGTGGTGGCCGCCAACGAGGTGGTGGCCTGCTCGGCCGCGGCCCGGTTGGAGGGGGTCCGACGCGGCATGCGGCGGCGGGACGCGGTGGGTCGCTGTCCCGAGCTCACCCTGGTCGACGCCAACGAGGCGCGCGACCTGCGGGCGTACGAGCAGGTGCTGTCCGGCCTGGAGCAGCTGGTCGCCACCGTCACCCCCCTCCGGCCCGGGATCTGCGCGCTGCCGGTGCCGCACCGGTTCTACGGCGGGGAGCCGCAGGCGGCGGCGGTGATCGCGGAGATGCTCGTCGAGTACGGGGTGTGGGACAGCCGGGTGGGGATCGCCGACGGCATCTTCGCCGCCGAGCAGGCAGCCCGGCGGGCGGAGGCGCAGAGCTGGTTCGTGGTGCCGCCGCAGGGGTCGTCCCGGTTCCTGGCCGAGCTGGAGATCGGCGCCCTGGAGGACGCCGAGCTGGTCAGCCTGCTGCGCCGGTTGGGGATCCGGCGGCTGGGGGAGTTCGCCGCCCTGTCCGCCCGGGACGTGGCCACCCGGTTCGGCCGGCACGGCAGCTGGCTGCACCGGCTGGCCCGGGGCACTGACGTGCGGGTGGCCGCCGGTCGGCGACCGCCGCTCGAGCTGGCGCAGCGGGTGGCCTTCGAACCGCCGCTGGAGACGATCGAGCCCATCGCCTTCAGCACCCGACAGACCGCCGACCGGTTCGTCGCCGAGCTGAGCCGGCACGGGCTGGTCTGCACCACGGTGACGGTGGAGGTGCGCGGCGACAACGGCTGGCAGGGGTCGCGGACCTGGGGGCACCCCCGCTGGTTCGGCTCAGCCGACCTGGTGGACCGGGTGTTCTGGCAGCTGCAGAGCGACCCGGCGCCGGAGCCGGTGTGCGAGGTCCGGCTGGTGCCCGAGGCGGTGGAGTCCCTCGGCGACCACGGGGACGGGTTGTGGGGCAGCGCCACCGACGACCGGGTGGAGCGCGGGGTGGCCCGGCTGCAGGGGATGCTGGGTCCCGAGGCGGTGGTGGCGCCGTCGGTGCAGGGTGGTCGCGGCGCCGCCCAGCGGCAGGCGGCCGTGCCCTGGGGAGAGCGGGCAGAGGGACTGCGACCCCGGTCGCTGCCCTGGCCGGGGAGCATCCCGCCGCCCGCGCCGACCCGGGTCTTCCCGCAGCCCCGACCGGCGACGGTGGTCGGTCAGGACGGTCGCTCGGTGGCCGTGTCGGACCGGGGTCTGGTGATCGGGGAGCCGACCCGGTTCCGTCCCGATCCGGCCGGACCGGTGCTGGGGGTGCAGGCGTGGGCGGGACCGTGGCCGATCGACGAGCTGTGGTGGGACCCCGACGGCGCCCGGCAGGTGGCCCGCTTCCAGCTGGTCGGGCTGGACGGCAGCGCCTGGTTGCTGCTGGTCGAACAGGGCGTGTGGTGGACCGAGGCTCGCTATGACTGAGTGCTGCGATGCGGTGGTCGGGATCGCGGAGGGGAGCTCGGGGGTGGTCTCGGGACGACCATCCGCGCCTTCGCAGGCTCTGGCGCTCCCGCCAGGCCCGTCCAGGTCCCTTCGACGCACCCCCGAGCCCCCCTCCGCTCAGGTGCCCGACCGCGGTCACTGCGACCAGTCAGGGTGGGGTGGCTGATGGGGTGGAACAACCCGCCGATTCCGTGGAGTGAGCTGGAGGCGCGGCTGTCGGGGCGGGTGAGTCCGGACGATCCGCTGGATCCGGACTGGAGCCGGATCAACCAGTCGCCGTTGCGGCGGGCGCCTGACGGGCGGACGCTCGACGGTCGGTCGCCCGACGGGCGGGGCCCGCTGGCGCCGGTGGCGGATCCGGCGGGGCAGCTGGACCGCAACGGCGACCCGATCCCGCCGTGGAGCCGCAGCCGACGACAGCGCGGTGCTCCACCGGCGCCCCCGGCGCAGGGAGGAGTCCCGTACGCGGAGCTGCACAGCCACAGCAACTTCAGCTTCCTGGACGGGGCGTCGGATCCGGAGGACCTGATCGAGGAGGCCGTCCGGCTCGGGCTGACCGCGTTGGCCATCACCGACCACGACGGTCTTTACGCCGCTGCCCGGTTCGCCGAGGCGGCGCAGGGCTACGACCTCGACACTCTCTACGGTGCCGAGCTGTCGCTGGGTCTGCGGACCCCGCAGAACGGGGTGGCCGACCCGGAGGGCTCGCACCTGCTGGTGCTGGCCCGTGGGGTGGAGGGCTACCACCGGCTGGCCGCGGCGATCACCGAGGCGCAGCTGCGCGGGGACGAGAAGGGTCGGCCGCTCTACGACCTGGAGGAGCTGGCCGCCGCCGCCGACGGCCACTGGACAATCCTGACCGGCTGCCGCAAGGGTCGCGTACGGCAGGCGCTGGCGGCCGGGGGACCGGAGGCGGCGGCCCAGGAGCTGGACCGGCTGACGGCCCTGTTCGGGCACGACCGGGTGGTGGTCGAGCTGGTCGACCACGGCCGGCCCGACGACTCGACCACCAACGACCGGCTGGTCGAGCTGGCCCGGGTGCACGAGCTGCCGGTGGTGGCCACCAACGCGGTGCACTACGCCCAGCCGCGGCAGTACCGGCTGGCCAGCGCGATGGCCGCGGTCCGGGCCCGGCGCAGTCTGCCGGAGATGGACGGCTGGCTGCCGGTGCCCGGGGCGCACCTGCGGTCCGGGGAGGAGATGGCCCGGATCTTCGCCCGCTACCCCGGGGTGGTCGAGCAGACCGTGGCGGTGGCGCAGGAGTGCGCGTTCAACCTGCGACTGGCCAAACCGCGGTTGCCCAAGCTCGAGGTGCCGCCCGGTGAGACCCCGATCAGCTGGTTGCGGGAGCTGACCCGGCGGGGAGTGGAGGAGCTCTACCCGGACCGGCGCGAGATCGCGTACGAGCGGCTGCAGCGCGAGCTCGCGGTGATCGAGGAGAAGGACTTCCCGGGCTACTTCCTGATCGTGCACGACATGGTCGACTTCGCCCGGAAGAAGGGGATCCTCTGCCAGGGCCGGGGATCGGCGGCGAACTCGGTGGTCTGCTACGTGCTCTACATCACCGCCGTCGACCCGATCCTCTACGGGCTGCCGTTCGAGCGCTTCCTGTCCTCGACCCGGGACGAGGAGCCCGACATCGACGTCGACTTCGACTCCGACCGCCGGGAGGAGGTGATCCAGGAGGTCTACCGCCGGTACGGTCGACGGAACGCCGCGCAGGTGGCCAACGTGATCAGCTACCGGCCCAAGTCGGCGGTCCGCGACATGGCCAAAGCGCTCGGGCACTCCGTCGGCCAGCAGGACGCCTGGTCCAAGCAGATCGACTCCTGGGGCGCCATCCCGGTGCAGAACGAGCACGACATCCCGGCGTCGGTGGTCGAGCTCGCCGACGAGCTGCTGGGAGCGCCGCGGCACCTGGGCATCCACGCCTGCGGGATGGTGCTGACCGAGCGGCCGGTGGGTGAGGTGTGCCCGATCGAGCGTGGTCGGATGGACGCCCGCACCGTGCTGCAGTGGGACAAGGACAGCTGCGCCTGGATGGGACTGGTCAAGTTCGACTTCCTGGGGCTGGGGATCCTCAGCGCGATGCAGTACACGCTGGACCTGGTGGCGTCCCGGCTCGGCGAGACCTGGACGCTGCAGTCGCTGCCCAAGGAGGAGCCCGGGGTCTACGACATGCTCTGCCGGGCGGACTCGATCGGGGTGTTCCAGGTGGAGAGCCGGGCCCAGGTCGGCACCCTGCCCCGGTTGCAGCCTCGGAAGTTCTACGACCTGGTGATCGAGATCGCGCTGATCCGCCCCGGGCCCATCCAGGGTGGGGCGGTGCACCCCTACATCCGGCGGGCCACCGGCCGGGAGGAGATCACCTACCTGCACGACGCGCTGAAGCCGGTGCTGGAGAAGACGCTGGGGGTGCCGCTGTTCCAGGAGCAGCTGATGCAGATCGCGGTGGCGGTCGGCGGCTGCACCGGTGACGACGCCGACCTGCTCCGCCGCGCGATGGGCTCCAAGCGGGGGGTGGAGAAGATCGAGCGGCTCAAGGCGAAGCTCTACGCCGGGATGGCCCTGCACGGCATCACCGAGGAGGTGGCCGACGAGATCTACGCCCGGATCCAGGCCTTCGCCAGCTTCGGTTTCGCCGAGAGCCACGCGATCAGCTTCGCCCTGCTGGTGTACGCCAGCTCGTGGCTGAAGCTGCACTACCCGGGCGCCTTCCTGGCCGGGTTGCTGCGGGCTCAGCCGATGGGGTTCTACTCGCCGCAGTCCCTGGTGGCCGACGCGCGCCGGCACGGGGTGGAGGTGCGTCGGCCCGACATCGCTGCGTCGGGGGTGGACGCGGATCTGGAGCCGCTGTCGGTCGACGCCGCGGCCACCGGGCGAGGCCCGGGCGAGGTGATCGCTCCCGGGGGGCTGGACTCCTGCCGGTCGACCGAGCAGCCGGCGGTCGGTCGCTTCCAGCGCGGCGCCCCCGACCGCAGTGCCGACCACCGGCGTGACGGGGGAGCGGCGGTCCGGCTGGGCTTCACCTCGGTGAGCGGCATCGGTCGGGCGCTGGCCGAGACGATCGTGGCCGAGCGGGAGCGGCAGCCGTACGCGGACATGAACGACGTGGTCCGCCGGGCCGGGCTGACCGTGGCCCAGACGGAGGCGCTGGCCACCGCGGGCGCGTTCGACTCGTTCGGGCTGAGCCGGCGGCAGGCGCTGTGGAACGCCGGGTACGCCGACTCGCTCGACACCCTGCCCGGCACCGCTGTCGACGCGGCGCCGCCGGAGCTGCCGGGGATGAGTGACGTGGAGCTGACCCTGGCCGACCTGTGGGCGACCAAGATCTCCCCTGGGGAGCACCCGATCTCCCACCTGCGGACCGCTCGGGAGGAGCAGGGCATCCGCCCGGTCGGGTCGCTGGGGGAGGGCGACGACAAGCGACGGGTCCGGGTCGGGGGTCTGGTCACCCACCGTCAGCGTCCGGGCACCGCCGGCGGCGTCACCTTCCTCAACCTGGAGGACGAGACCGGGATGCTCAACATCGTGTGCTCGGAGCCGATGTGGAAGCGCTACCGGCGGATCGGCCGGCAGAGCAACGGTCTGGTCATCCGCGGGCGGGTGGAGTACGCCGACGGGGTCACCAACCTGGTCGCCGACCGGTTCGACCCGCTGGCGGCGGTGCTGCCGCAGTCCTCGGCCACCGTGGCCCGAGCCACGTCCCGCGACTTCCACTGACGACCGCCTCCCTCGCACCAGTGCGGCCTCGTTCGCGCGCGGCCGGACAGTTTTGCCGACCGATGCCGCCGCGCCGCCGGGTCCGGTCCTCCGGTCGTCCGGTCGGGCTGACCGTTGGGCACCGGAGGGTCACGTCCGGTCGTCCGGTCGTCCGGTTCGTGATCGGGGTTGACCGTTGTGCGCCGCGAAGTCAGATCCGGTGGCCCGGTCCGCTCGTGCAGACTCAGGATGTCGCCGCGGAGTCGCATCCGGTCGTCAGGCCTGCGTCCCGGCTGGTCGTTTGGCGCCGGGAAGTCGCATCCGGTCGTCAGGCCTGCGTCCCGGCTGGTCGTTTGGCGCCGGGGA
>JBMDXL010000696.1:0-3177 GCA_048594465.1 Microlunatus sp.
TATCTACCGCGACAAAACGAGCGCTTACTCGGTTCCGTCGCCGACGCATCCGGACTGTCACAGGCTTAGATGCCCCTGGTAGTTCCGAGATACATGGAGTCCCGTGCCCGGTAGATAACACGGAGCGTATCGCTATGTTCAGACGGCGTTTGCCGTCGTGACGCTTTCGTTACTTGTGGTGCTCGTCTCAACGAACCTGAGGTTCGCATTGACCTACGACCGCTCACGCGCGTGAAGTCACCGGCACAACGCGGCTCTCTGTCTCGGCCTTCTTCTTGGCCCGGGCGGCGGCCACGTACAGACCGGCCAGGGTGACCAGCAGGATGGCGCCGTAGACCCACCAGCGGGTGTCGCCCGGCACGCCGAAGCTCTTCAGCAGGGTGCGGGAGTTGCTCAGCAGGATCAGACCGCCGATGGCCACGCCGAGCAGGTGGGTGGGGGCGAAGCGGACCAGCACCGCGGCCAGCGGGGCGGCGATCAGACCACCGATCAGCAGCGCCAGCGCGAAGCCCCAGTTGATCCCGGCCGCACCGAGACCGACCAGGAAGCCGAGGCTGGCAGCCGCCGACACCGCGAACTCGGAGGTGTCGACCGAGCCGATCACCTTGCGCGGCTGCAGCCGCCCGTCGGCCAGCAGCGCCGGGGTGGCGACCGGGCCCCAGCCGCCGCCGCCGGTGGCGTCGATGAAGCCGGCGAACAGCCCGAGCGGCGCGAGGAACTTCAGGCTGATCGCCTTCTTGAACTTGGGCGGCGCGAAACCGATCACGAACCGGGCCAGCACGTACGCCCCGAGCAGCGCCAGGATGGCCGCCATCACCGGGGCGGCGGCCTCGGTGGACAGCGAGGAGAGCACGGTCGCGCCGAGGAAGGCGCCGATCGCGCCGGGCCCCGCGATCCGCGTGACCACCCGCCAGTCCACGTTCTTCAGCTTCCAGTGGGAGACCCCGGAGGCGATGTTCGTGCCGAGCTCGGAGAAGTGGACCGAGGCCGAGGCGGCGGCCGGAGTCAGACCGGCCAGGATCAGCAGGGAGCTCGACGTGACGCCGTAGCCCATCCCGAGGCTGCCGTCGACCAGCTGGGCCAGGAACCCGACGAGGGCCAACACGATCAGCTTGCGCATGACGAGGTCTTTCTCTGAGGGAGTCGATAACCCTAGTAGTTACCTAGGAATTGGTTGGAACTTTAACATCGGCCCGCTGCGGCCGATCAACCTCACGTCTCATCCAGTGGATCGAGATTCCGACAGGCGAGATGTAGCCGACGCATCGGCCGAAGGACCCCGCGGCGGTCCGACCCGTGGACTGGGTCGGCGGTGGCTCAGACCCAGGCGTTCGGGTTGGCTACCAGCGACGACACCGTCTCCGGCAGGGTGCCGGAGGCCACGTGGGCGAGGGTGACGCCTTCCAGGATGGCGCGCTCGGCGGCCCGCAGCGCGATCCAGACCTCCTGCAGCGACGCGGCGGCGCCCTCGTACTCCAGGTGCTCCGGCCGGCTCCCCCGCACGTTGGCCAGCTCGCCGTCCAGCGCCCGGATCACGTCGGCGATGCTGATCTCCTCGGCCGGTCGGGCCAGGCGGTAGCCCCCGTCCGGTCCCCGCTGGCTGCGCAGCAGACCACCGCGGCGGAGCTCGCCGAGAATGCTCTCCAGGTACTTGTTGGGGATCTTCTGCGCTCCGGAGAGCTGCTCCACCGTGCGCGGGGCGTTGGCCGCGGCCAGCTCGGCGGCGGCGCGCAGTGCGTAGTCGACCCGAGCGGACAGCCTCATGAGGCGACTGTAGTGGCTGCCGGGCGTCGCGCCGGCCGACAGGACGATCCCGTTGCCGGACGCGACCCGGACCCGACCGGCATCAGCTCCACAAGACGGCGATGGCGGCGTTGGCCAGGGTCAGCACGCTGATGAGACCCCACAGTCCCTTGGGGATGGACTCGAACTTGCGGTTCTTGGCCACCAGCAGGACGACAACAGCCGCCACCAAGAGCTTCACCCCGAGCTTCGCGTGGTTGACCGGCGTCGGGTCGGCGTCGAGCTCCAGGACCGTGGCGAGCAGCAGACCGCTGGCCAGCTGGGTCCAGGCGCCGACGAGCATCGTGCGGCTGACCTCCGGCGCGACCGATCGGAACTGCACCAGACAGCCACCGAAGAGCGCGGCGAACCCGACCAGGTGCACCAGCGTCAGGAGGCCGTTGACCAGGTGCATGCCCGCGAGGATAGTGACTCCGGGGTCGGCAGCGCCGCACGCTCTCCGGCACGTCGCCCGACCGGTCCACCCATTCCCCGGGTAGGCGCCCTACGGTGTGGTGCCATGGGCATCATCGGCTGGATCTTGATCGGACTCATCATGGGCTCGCGGGCCACGGCCGCGCTCAACCGCCGCGGGGGTAGCGGGGTCGGCTCGCTGCTGATCGGCGTCGTCGGCGCCCTGGTCGGCGGCTTCCTGGGCAGCGTGGCCTTCGACCGCGGCATCGGCAGCTTCTGGTCCCCCTGGACCTGGCTGCTGGCCTTCGTCGGCAGCGTGATCGTGCTCGCCGTCTGGAGCGCCATCAGCGGTCGTTCGCCCCAGCGCTGACCCGTTGCGGCCGGCCGGGGCGACCGCCCGGCCGCGTACGGCGACCGGCCAGGGTCAGACCAGTCGGCGGTCGGTGGCCCAGCGCGTCAGCTGGTGCCGGTTGGACAGCTGGAGCTTGCGCAGCACGCTGCTGACGTGCGTCTCGACCGTCTTGATCGAGATGAACAGCTCGCGGGCGACCTCCTTGTACGCGTACCCGCGGGCGATCAGCCGGAGCACCTCCCGCTCCCGCTGGGAGAGCCGGTCCAGGTCCTCGTCGATGGTGGCCAGGTCGATGGCACCGGAGAAGGCGTCCAGCACGAAGCCCGCCAGCCGCGGGGAGAACACGGCGTCGCCCTCGGACACCCGCCGGATGGCGTCGACCAGCTCCTCACCGCTGATCGACTTGGTGACGTAGCCGCGGGCCCCGCCCCGGATAACACCGATCACGTCCTCGGCGGCGTCGGAGACCGACAGCGCGAGGAACTTCTGGTCGGCGTCGACCTGGTGCACCCGACGCAGCACCTCGACCCCACCGCCGCCGGGCAGGTGCACGTCCAGCAGCACCACGTCCGGGTGGGTCTCGGCGATCACGGCCACCGCGCTCTCCACGTCGGCGGCCTCCCCCACCA
>JBMDXL010000697.1:0-2318 GCA_048594465.1 Microlunatus sp.
ATCGCTGTGAAGCAGCCTTTCCTCACCAGTGGATGCGTAGACACGAGCACCGGCCTCGGCTGGCGGGGTGTTGTCCGTTCGACGGTGGTGTCGTCCGTACGTGGGGATCGCTGGCGCTGGTGTGGACTGTCGCTCAGGGTGACGGGGTGCCTGCTCACCGCCGACAGCTGCCGCCGGGTCTCCGGAGCCGCCCGTTCACCAGGGCGGGTGCCGGCCGCGAGCAGATCGGAGCGGGCGTTCTCCGCGGGAACGGAGTCAGGACGCTGGTCGCGGGTGTCTACCTGGCCGCCGACGTCGAGCCGACGATGGCTCAGGAGCTCAGTGCCTGTCTCACGGTGCTGCCCCTGGGGACCGCCGTGGACGGCGTGACCGCCCTCCGGGTGTGGGGAGTGGACGTCGGCCCTGTTCTCCCGTATCGGTTCGTGACGACTGCCGCCTACCAGTCCCGCCGGCCGGCCATACGTGTACGCCGGGTGGCGGCGCTGCCCCCTCGGAGGGGTTCTGTCGTGTCACCGGTCCCGGCCCTGGTGGCGGCCAAGACCGAGCTCGGTCTCCTCGACCTCGTCGTGGCCGCTGACTGGCTGGTCCGGACGAAGCGGGCGACGCTCGACGACGTACGGGAAGGCCTGGCGCTCGCCACCGGCCGGTACTGCCGACGGGCGCGACGGGCCGGCGAACTGGTCCGTGCCGGCGCGGAGTCGGCCCGCGAGTCTCGGCTCCGCCTGGCGATCGTCCTCGCCGGACTGCCCGAGCCGGAGACGAACGTCGACCTCGGCGACGAGCACTTCTTCATCGGCCGGGTCGATCTCTACCTTCGGGACTGGAACATCGCCGTCGAGTACGAGGGCGATCACCACCGGACCGACGCGCGGGTGTTCGGCCACGACCTCGAGCGCTACGAGCAGCTCGCGGCCGCGGGAGTACTCGTCGTCCGCGTCTCCAAGACCCACCTGCGCCGTCCTCGCGAGGTCGTCGCCCGGATCCACGCTGCCCTGCTCGCGCGCGGCTATCGCGGTCCGGCGCCGGTCTTCGGCGCGGAGTGGCGCGCGGTGTTCGACTGAGCGCATCCACTGGTGACCAGTGGCTGTTTCGTCAGCCCGGAAACGACCTCTGCTCACCAGTGGAGCGTCTCACTGTGCTTCGGGGGTCAGTGCGGGGACGGGGGAGCGCCCGCCCCCGGGCGCGGACGCCAGCGCTTCCAGGACGACCGGGCGGTGGCGCGGACCTTGCCCAGCCACCACAGCTCGGCGTCGACGACGATCTCGTCGTCGTCGGCCGACGCCACCCGCGCGACCCGCTCGGCGGGTTCGGTCAGGGGCGAGGGGCGGCGGTAGCGGACGTCGATGCCGGCGGTGACGTAGGGCAGGGTGCCGTCCGGGCTCAGTCCGCGGTCGATCGCGGCCAGCACCACTGCGGCGGCGCTGTGGCAGTCCAGCACGGTGGCGACGATGCCGCCGTTCAGGTAGCCCAGGCCGTTGTCGTGCTCTGGCCACGGCCGGAACACCGCCCGGACGCCGCCGTCTCCGTCGGGGAAGCTCTTCAGCCGCAGGCCCTTCGTGTTGCCCGGCCCGCAGCCTAAGCAGGGGACAGCGGCCTGGACGCGGTCCTGGACGCTGGGGCCGGGGTCGTACGACGTCGTCATGCCGCGATCACATCACACGGGGCTGGCGGGTGGGTCGGGGAAACCGGAGTAGATTCCCGCCCGAGGACCGAGAGGCGACAGGTGAGATGACGGAACAGCAGACGGGGACCGCGCGGGTCAAGCGCGGCATGGCGGAGATGCTCAAGGGCGGCGTGATCATGGACGTGGTCACCCCCGAGCAGGCGAAGATCGCCGAGGACGCGGGCGCGGTCGCGGTGATGGCGCTGGAGCGGGTGCCGGCCGACATCCGGGCCCAGGGCGGGGTGTCGCGGATGAGCGACCCCGACATGATCGATGGCATCATCGCCGCGGTCTCCATCCCGGTGATGGCCAAGGCCCGGATCGGGCACTTCGTCGAGGCGCAGGTGCTGCAGTCGCTCGGCGTGGACTACGTGGACGAGTCGGAGGTGCTGACGCCGGCCGACTACGCCCACCACATCGACAAGTGGGCGTTCACGGTCCCGTTCGTCTGCGGCGCCACCAACCTGGGCGAGGCGCTGCGCCGGATCAGCGAGGGCGCGGCCATGATCCGCTCCAAGGGCGAGGCCGGCACCGGTGACGTCTCGAACGCGACCACGCACATGCGTCAGATCCGCGACCAGATCCGACGACTGACCTCGCTCCCCACCGACGAGCTCTACGTCGCCGCCAAGGAGCTGCAGGCGCCGTACGACCT
>JBMDXL010000698.1:0-3785 GCA_048594465.1 Microlunatus sp.
GTCATCAGCTGGCGCTGGGTGATGAACTGCGACAGCGACATCAGCACGATGAGCACGACGGTCAGCAGCTTGACCTCGAGGCCGTCGCTGTTGAGGAAGGTCGACGACAGCGAGGCGCCGAAGATCTCCGAGCTGTCGGCCTGGCGGGCGAGCTCGACCGTCAGCGGGCCGATCTCGCGCTGGTTCACCACGTACTCGTTGAGCACCCGGAACAGCGCGAAGAAGATCGGCATCTGCAGCAGGATCGGCAGGCACGAGGCGAACGGGTTGGTGCCCGTGCGCTTGTACAGCGCCATCGTCTCCTGCGTCATCGCCTGGCGCGACGCCTCGTCCTTCTTGCCCTTGTACTTGTCCTGGATCTTGCGCAGCTCGGGCTGGATCAGCTGCAGGCCGCGCGAGGCGTTGATCTGCTTGACGAACAGCGGGATCAGCAGGATGCGGATGACGACCGTCAGTCCCACGATCGACAGCGCCCAGGTCCACCCGGACGCCTCGTCCATGCCGGCCGCGGTGAGCAGCGAGTGGAACTGGACCATGATCCAGGCCACCGCGATCTCGAGCGGCTTCAGGATCTCCAACGTGGTCTCCTCGGGTGGGTCGGTCGTGCGGACGGGTCAGGGGTGGTGCGGGGCCGATCGGACGTGCTGCTCGGACCGGCGGACGCGGTCCCTCGCAGGAGGAACCTGATCGACGCCCCCCGGGTTCCACGGGTGGCACCGCCCGACCCGCCGGACGGCGAGCCAGGTGCCGCGCAGCGCGCCGTGCACGCGCAGCGCCTCGACCGCGTAGGCCGAGCAGGACGGGTAGAACCGGCACCGCGGCCCGAGCAGCGGCGAGACCAGCAGCTGGTAGGCGCGCACCAGCAGCACCAGCAGCAGCGACGGGAGCCGGACCAGGGTGCGGCGCACGGTGCTCACGGCGTCGCCCCCGCCAGCCGCAGGCACCGCTCCAGCGCGGGCCGCAGGTCGGCGTCCAGCTCGGCGCTGGTGCTGGCGGCCGCGGGCGGCAGCGCCCGCACCACCACCAGCGCACCGGCGGGGAGCTCGGGGAGCAGCGGGCGCATCAGGTGCCGGAGCCGGCGCTGGACGCGGTTGCGGACGACCGAGCCGCCGACGGCCTTGGAGACGACGAAGCCGACCAGGGGCACCTGGTCGGCGTGTCGGTCGTCGGACGCAGCCTGCCGGACCGCGACGTGGACGACGAGCCGGCGACGGCCGGAGCGCACCCCGTGCCGGATCGCCTGCGCGAAGTGCTCGCCGCGGACGAGACGGTGGCGCGCCGGCAGCACCGGTGCTCGCGCGCGTCAGCGGGCGTGGCTCAGGCCGACAGCTCGGCGCGGCCCTTGCGGCGGCGCGCCGCGAGGATGGCGCGGCCGGCGCGGGTGCGCATGCGCAGCCGGAAGCCGTGCGTCTTGGCCCTGCGGCGGTTGTTGGGCTGGAAGGTGCGCTTGCTCACGACGTCTCCGGGTCCTCGTACGGGGAAGGGTGTGGACGCGCGCGGGACGCACGTCTCGGCCGGCCTGTGGCGGCGACCTCGGCGGTGCACGCGGGCGTGCGACAGCATCGGTGCCGACAGGCTCGTTCACGGTACGGCCCGGCCGTCGGCGGGGTCAAACCGGTCGCGACGTGGACGACGTCCGACCGAACCCACGATCGTCTCCCGGGACGCGCCGTGCGGCCCGCAACCGGCCCGGCGTGTCGCGCGACCGGCACCGACCCGGGTGTCCGCGAGGTGTCCGGATCGGGTTGTGGATGACTCCGCGGACTTGTTAGCGTCACCCGTCGCGGGACCGGACCGGCACGTCGTCCGGACCCGGTCGGACCGCTTGCCACCGCCCCCGCCCACAGGATGTGGACAAGTCTGTGGACCGCCTCCGGGCGACGTCGAAGGAGGCGCTGGGACTTGCCTGATTCCGCGGACCTGCTGCAGGTCTGGCGCGAGGTGACGGCCGAGCTGCAGGGCGACTCCCGCGTGAGCCCCCAGCAGCTGGCGTTCCTGCGGCTCTCCCGCCCGCTCGCGTTCGTCGACGGCACCGCCCTGCTGGCCGTGCCGGACGAGCTCACCAAGCAGGTGCTCGAGAACCGGCTGCGCGAACCCGTCACCGAGACGCTCAGCGCGCGGTTCTCCGCCCCGGTCCGGCTGGCGATCACGGTCGACCCCGACGCCACGGCCGTCCCCGACCCGGACGACGAGCCCGGCGTCGAGGAGCCCGAGCCGGTGCTCGCCGCGCCCGTGCCGGGCACCGGTCGCCACGTCGGCGCCCCCGAGTCGCGGCGCGAGCGCCAGGCCGAACCCGCCCGGCTCAACCCGCGCTACACCTTCGACACCTTCGTGATCGGCGCGTCGAACCGGTTCGCGCACGCCGCGAGCGTCGCGGTGGCCGAGGCGCCGGCCAAGGCGTACAACCCGCTGTTCGTCTACGGCGACTCCGGTCTGGGCAAGACCCACCTGCTGCACGCGATCGGCGACTACGCCCAGCACCTCTACCCGGGCGTGCGAGTGCGGTACGTGAACTCCGAGGAGTTCACCAACGAGTTCATCAACTCGATCCGCGACGACAAGGCGCAGGTGTTCCAGCGCCGGTACCGCGACGTCGACGTGCTGCTCGTCGACGACATCCAGTTCCTGCAGGGCAAGGTGTAGACGCAGGAGGAGTTCTTCCACACCTTCAACACGCTGCACAACGCCAGCAAGCAGATCGTCATCACCTCGGACCGCGCGCCGAAGAAGCTGACGACGCTGGAGGACCGGCTGCGGACGCGGTTCGAGTGGGGCCTGATCACCGACGTCCAGGCCCCCGACCTCGAGACGCGCATCGCGATCTTGCGCAAGAAGGCCTACGGCGAGCGGCTGCAGGCACCCGACCCGGTGCTGGAGTTCATCGCCAGCAAGGTGCAGACCAACATCCGCGAGCTCGAGGGCGCGCTGATCCGGGTGACCGCCTTCGCCAGCCTGAACAAGCAGCCGGTCGACCTCGCCCTGGCCGAGCTGGTGCTCAAGGACCTGATCAGCGACGAGCAGGGCCCGCAGATCACCGCGGCGATCATCATGGCCGCCACCGCCGAGTACTTCTCCGTGACGATGGAGGAGCTGCAGGGCGCCAACCGCAGCCGCACGCTGGTCAACGCCCGGCAGATCGCGATGTACCTGTGCCGCGAGCTCACCGAGCTGTCGCTGCCGCGCATCGGTGCCTCCTTCGGCGGCAAGGACCACACCACGGTCATGCACGCGGTCAAGAAGATCACCGGCCTGATGGGCGAGCGCCGCGCCACCTACACCCAGGTCACCGAGCTCACCGCCCGCATCAAGTCCCGCGCCCGCCAGTAGCGGGCCGCCGCGGGTCGACAAACCCGTTCATCCCCAGATCTGTGCACAGGGTGGGGACTGCCGGTCCCCATGTCGACCCGCCCCGTACCCAGGCAACCCACGGGTTCTCCCCGGTCCGTCCCCCGGACGGGTGCGTTGGGGATCCACCGGGGGTGGAGACGGGACAGCGGGTGGACCGACCGTGGACGCGGACGGTCACCGGTGGAGAACGGCCGACGAATCCCCATGTCGACCCCAGGTGACCGGTCACCGGCCCACACCGCGCCAACAGCCCCGCACCGGCCCTGACCTGCGCCGACGGCCTCGGTCCCCAGTACCCACACCTGTGATGACGAGGATGAGGGAGTTCTCTCGAGGAGTTCTCGAACCACACCCTGGGTGTGCACGTGCGGTCGACGAGTCGACCCGAGCAGCAGCAGGAGGAGCGGGGAGGGGCATTCGACGCCGACCGCCCCGGC
>JBMDXL010000699.1:0-1596 GCA_048594465.1 Microlunatus sp.
CGTCCCCAGGGGTCAGGCGCCGGCGCGGCAGACCGCCGAGGCCACGGCCTTGAGCGAGGCGGTGACGATGTTGGCGTCCATCCCGACGCCCCACAGCACCGCGGCGCTGTCACCCTCGCCGACCTCGCACTCGACGTACGCGGCCGCCCGGGCGTCGCCGCCGGAGGAGAGGGCGTGCTCGGCGTAGTCGTGCACGCGGACCTTGTAGCCCAGCGACAAGATGGCGTCGACGAAGGCCGACACCGGGCCGTTCCCCTCGCCGGTGATCTGCCGGGTCCGACCCCGGTCGACCACCGTCGCGCTCACCGCGTACGCGCGACCGGCGCCGCCGGCGCTGGACACCTCGACCAGCTGCAGCGGGTGATCGGGCGCCAGGTAGGCCTGCTCGAACACCGTCCACAGAGCGTCGGTGCTCACCTCACCGCCGTCGGCGTCGGTGTAGGCCTGCACCACCCGGGAGAACTCGATCTGCAGCCGGCGCGGCAGGTCCAGGTTGTGCTCGGTCTTCATGATGTACGCCACGCCGCCCTTGCCGGACTGGCTGTTGACCCGGATGACCGCCTCGTAGGTGCGGCCGACGTCGTGCGGGTCGATCGGCAGGTAGGGCGCCTCCCACTCCATCTCGGCCACGGGGATGCCCCGCTCGGCGGCCTGCCGCTCGAGGTCCTCCAGTCCCTTCTTGATGGCGTCCTGGTGGGAGCCGGAGAAGGCGGTGTAGACCAGGTCCCCCGCGTACGGGTGGCGCGGGTGGACCGGCAGGTTGGTGCAGTACTCCACGGTGCGACGGATCTCGTCGATGTCGGAGAAGTCGATCTGCGGGTCGATGCCCTGGGAGAACAGGTTCATCCCCAGGGTCACCAGGTCGACGTTGCCGGTCCGCTCACCGTGACCGAACAGACAGCCCTCGACCCGGTCGGCGCCGGCCATCATGGCCAGCTCGGTGGCGGCGACGGCGGTGCCGCGGTCGTTGTGCGGGTGCAGCGAGATGGCCACGTGGTCGCGGTTGCGCACCTGGCGGCCGAACCACTCGATCAGGTCGGCGTAGGTGTTCGGCGTGGACATCTCCACCGTGGCGGGCAGGTTCAGGATGATCTCGCGGCCCTCGCCGGGCTGCCAGACGTCCATCACGGCGTTGCAGATCTCGACGGCGAACTCCGGCTCGGTGCCGGTGAAGATCTCCGGGGAGTACTGGTAGCCGAACTCGACGTCGCCCAGGTGCTGCTCGGCGTACTTCATCACCAGCTCGGTCCCGTGGGTGGCGATCGCCATGCACTCGGCCTTGTCGACCCGGAACACGACCCGCCGGAACAGCGGCGCTGTCGCGTTGTACATGTGGATCGTCGCGCTCTTGGCGCCCACCAGGGACTGCGCGGTGCGCTCGATCAGGTCCTCGCGGGCCTGGGTCAGCACCGAGACGGTGACGTCGTCGGGGATCTTGCCGCCCTCGATCAGCTGCCGGACGAAGTCGAAGTCGGTCTGGCTCGCCGACGGGAAGCCGATCTCGATCTCCTTGTAGCCCATGGCCACCAGCAGGTCGAACATCTTGTGCTTGCGGGCCGGGGTCATCGGGTCGATCAGGGCCTGGTTGCCGTCGCG
>JBMDXL010000007.1:0-3679 GCA_048594465.1 Microlunatus sp.
GGCCACTCCACCCTGAGAAGCCTCGGCCCCTCCGAATGGACTGGAGAACACTGCTCCCCACAGGGATGGGCGAGACTCGCTCCGAGCGGACGACGGGATTCGAACCCGCGACCCTCACCTTGGCAAGGTGATGCTCTACCAACTGAGCCACGTCCGCATCGTGCTCGACCGGAGTCAGGCACGGGTAGGAACCTTAGCCGAGGTACGGGGCGGAGTCCAAACCGTCTCGGCCCGCCTGTCGCAAGGCGGGTCTAGGCTCGCCGACATGACCACTGCCGCTCCCTCCGCCCCCGCGTCGACACCGGTCGCCCCGTCCCGGACGATCTGGTTCGACGGCCACCTCTTCGGGCCGGAGGAGACCCCGTCGGTCCCGGTCACCGACCACGGCTTCGTGGTGGGCGACGGCGTGTTCGAGGCCCTCAAGATCACCGCCGCCGGGCCGTTCGCCGTCCAGCGGCACCTCGACCGGATGAGCCGGTCCGCGGCCTCGCTGGACCTGCCGGCGCCGGACCACGCCGTCGTCCGCGCCGCCATCGAGGCGGTCTGCGCCGACCAGGCCTGGGAGTTCGGCAAGATCCGCATCACCTACACCGGCGGGATCGGTCCGCTGGGGTCGGCCGCGGCGTACGGGCCGGCGACGCTGGTCGTGATCGCCGAGCCGACCGATCCGCCGCCGCCCGCGGTCACGATCGTCACCGCCCCGTGGCGGCGCAACGAGCACGGCGCCCTGACCGGGGTGAAGTCGACGTCGTACGGCGAGAACGTCCGCGGACTCGCTTACGCGCACGCCCGGGACGCCTCGGAGACGATCTTCCTGAACACGGCCGGCGACGTCTGCGAGGGCACCGGGACCAACATCTTCTGCGTGTTCGGCGACCGCGTGCTGACCCCGCCGCTGGTCTCCGGTCCGCTGGCCGGCATCACCCGCGAGGTGCTGCTGGAGTGGTGCGACATCGTGGAGGAGGACTTCACCCTGGCCACCGCGGCCGAGGCCGACGAGGTGTTCGTCACCTCGTCCCTGCGGGACGTGCAGGGCGTCTCCCGGTGGGACGCGGTGGAGTATCCGGCGGTCGGTCCGCGGACCGCCGAGATCGCCGCGCAGTTCCGGGCCAGGAGCGCCGAGCGCGGCGATCCGTGAGCCGGAGGCGCGGCGCAGCCGAGGCGCCGGTCCGGACTCGGAAGGTGAAACCGGTGCCCGCCATGGGATATGGTGGGCGTCGCCCTCCGGGGCTGGGGCGATTGGCGCAGTGGTAGCGCGCTTCGTTCACACCGAAGAGGTCACTGGTTCGAACCCAGTATCGCCCACCCCTCAGGACCCGCCCATGGGAGCAGACAACCCAGTGAGCCGACCCGCCGGAACCCCGGTAGGCGACGTTGCTTCGACACCTCGCCCCCCGCATGCGGGTCAGGTCGGGTGTCCAGCGGAAAGAAGTGATCAACCGTGACCAGCGATCCCGACGCCCTGTTCCGTGGCCACATCTACCGGGTCACCGGTGACCAGGTGGTTGCGAACACCGAGACCGCCTCCGGCGCGCATCGCGAGCTGCACCTGTCGACCTGTCGCCGCATCAAGAAGTACGCCGACACCGACGCGCTCACCCCGCTGACCGAGGACGAGGTCGAGGCGGCCTGGATCCAGGCCATCGACGAGGACACCACCACCCACGCGCTGGCCACCGACTGGCCGCTCGGCGCCGACACCGCCTGGTGCCCCACCTGCATCGTGAAGATCGTCCCCCGGGACGACAAGGGCAACTACAAGCACCCCCGGGCCCGGTCGACCCGCTGGCGCCCCGGCATCCCGCTGGCCTGCCGCTTCCCGAACGTGCACGACGAGCGCGGCCTGTGCGGCTGCAAGGTCGACGCCACCGCCTGACCGGCTGCCAAGGAGGCTCGGATGGCCATCATCACGCGCGGGTTCCCGTCGCGCCGTCGTGATCCCGATGAGCTGGTGCCGCCCGGTCAGTACGTGACCGAGGACTTCCCGGTCCTGTCCGCCGGGCCCACGCCCAGGGTCGACACCGACCGCTGGTCCTTCGAGATCGCCTCCGAGCACGGCGAGCGGTCGACCTGGACCTGGTCGGAGCTGATGGCGTCACCGATCGACCGGATCGACACCGACATCCACTGCGTCACCCGCTGGTCGAAGCTGGCCACGCGCTGGCGCGGGGTCTCGCTGGACCACCTGCTGGCCGGGGTGGAGACCAGCGCTCTCTACGCGATGGTGCACTCCTACGGCGGGTACACCACCAACGTGGCGCTGGCCGATCTGCGCGGGGGCAAGGCCTGGATCGCGTACGAGTTCGACGGTCGACCGCTGCGCCCCGAGCACGGCGGACCGGCCCGGCTGCTGATCCCGCACCTGTACTTCTGGAAGTCGGCCAAGTGGGTCCGAGGACTGCACCTGCGGGTCCGCGACGAACCAGGCTTCTGGGAGCGCAACGGCTACAGCATGCACGGCGACCCGTGGACCGAGGACCGGTACTCCTGATGGCTCCCGGCGCCCGTACGCCGGTCTCGGGATGGCTGGTCGCGACCGTGGCGTCGGTGGTCTCCGCCACGGCGCACGCCCGGGTGATCACCCTGCGGGTGCCCGGCTGGCCGGGCAACCAGGCCGGTCAGCACCTGGACCTGCGGCTCACCGCCGAGGACGGCTACCAGGCCGTCCGCTCCTACTCCCTGGCCTCGTTCGGCCCGGGGGAGCTGGTTGAGCTGGGGGTCGACGAGTACGCCGAGGGCGAGGTCTCGCCCTACCTGGTCCGCGAGACACGACCCGGCGACCAGGTCGAGGTCCGCGGACCGATCGGCCGCTACTTCGTCTGGCCACCGGCCCGGGCGTCCGACGGACCGAGCGAGGCGGTCCAGCTGGTCGCCGGCGGCTCCGGGATCGTGCCGCTGATGTCGATCATCCGGGCCCACCACGCCGCCGGCCGCGGCGAGCCGTTCCGACTGCTCTACTCGGTGCGGACCCACGCCGACGCCCTGTACGCCGACGAGCTCACCGCCCTGGCCGGTGACGAGCTCGATCTGGACTGGGTCTACACGCGGGAGGCTCCGCCCGGCGCCGTGCGTCCGCCGGGACGGGTCGACGCCGCCACGCTCGCCGAGGTCACGCTGCCGCCCGACGACGAACCGCTGGTCTATGTCTGCGGCCCGACCGGGTTCGTGGAGTCGGTGGCCGGTCTCCTGGTCCGGCGGGGGCACCGGGCCGACCGGATCCGCACCGAGCGCTTCGGAGGCTTGTGATCATGACGCCGACCCATCCCCCCGCCAACGGGCCGTCGACCAGGCGCCTGGACGGCAACGCCGCCGGGGGACCGCTGAGCGAGATCTTCGGCGCCGACCTCACCGATGCCGTGGTCGAGTGCGACGTCTGCGCCCAGTCCGGACCGGTCGCCGAGACGGTGGTCGAGCTCGACCCGCACGGCCTGGTGCTGCGCTGCCGCACCTGCGAGCACCAGCTGCTGACGTACGTCTGGTTCGGCGGTGTGCGCTCGGTCCGCTTCCACCACCTGGCCGGCCTGATCATCGACGGTGCGCGCGGGCCCCGCTAGCCCGACTCGGCACCTTGAGGAGCACAACCCCCGCAGGACGTCGATCGCGGTGGAGAAGGCGGGAGATCGTTTGCCTGAAGAGGGTTGACTGCAGCCATGACAACTCAGGACTACTCCTCACCCGC
>JBMDXL010000070.1:0-1994 GCA_048594465.1 Microlunatus sp.
CGCCCGCAGCGCCGGACTGACCAGCAGGGCGATGCCGTCGGGCCGATGACGGACCGCGACCGGGCTGACCTCGGACGCGGTCCCCAGGGTGGTGGGCAGGCAGATCGTCGGGTTCGACGCCCGGGTGGGCAGCACCACCACCCCGTCGCCGGTGGCCACCCGCGGCGCGAGGTCGGGGTCCCGGCTGACCAGCGCCTGCAGCCGCACCAGGTCCATCACGCTGCCGCCGCCCAGGGCCAGCGGCACCGCGTCCGGGTCCGCGGCCAGGGCGTCGGCCACCTCCGGGACCGCCGCTCGGGCCGCCGTCTCCGCCGACACCGTGATCACCGAGGCGACCGGGACCTGCGCGGTCACCAGCGCGATCTGGGGAGCCAGCCGGTCGTCGGCCACCAGCACGACCCGTCGCCCGGCGACGGCCAGGGGCAGCTGGGACAGACCGCCCGCCCACACCGTGGTCGGGCTCGACCAGATGTCCACGACCGGCTGCACGCGGTCACCCTAGCGCGGGCGACGGGCCTCAGCGAGGAAGACCGGGCCCGGGCGGGGAGGGCGGGGAGGGCGCCGGACTACTGTCACCTGCCATGGAGCACGGGGACCGTCACACCACCGCCGGGAAGCTCGCCGACCTGCGGCGACGGACCGAGGAGGCGGTGCACGCGGGCTCCGCGGCCGCGGTCGAGCGGCAGCACGCGCGCGGGAAGCAGACCGCCCGGGAACGGATCGAGCTGCTGCTGGACCCTGGGTCGTTCACCGAGCTCGACGAGCTGGCCCGCCACCGCTCCACGTCGTTCGGGATGGAGCGCCGACGTCCGTACGGGGACGGGGTGTTCACCGGCTTCGGCACCGTCGACGACCGGCCGGTGTGCGTGTTCAGCCAGGACGTCACCGTGTTCGGCGGCAGCCTCGGTCAGGTCTACGGCGAGAAGATCGTCAAGATCATCGACCTGGCCCTCAAGACCGGCTGCCCGTTGATCGGGATCAACGAGGGGGGCGGCGCGCGGATCCAGGAGGGCGTGGTCTCGCTCGGTCTCTACGGGGAGATCTTCCGCCGCAACACCCACGCGTCCGGGGTGATCCCGCAGATCTCGTTGATCATGGGCGCCGCCGCCGGCGGGCACGTCTACTCCCCCGCCCTGACCGACTTCGTGGTGATGGTGGACCAGACGTCGCAGATGTTCATCACCGGTCCCGACGTGATCAAGACCGTCACCGGGGAGGACGTGTCGATGGAGGAGCTGGGCGGGGGTCGCACCCACAGCACCCGGTCGGGCAACTCCCACTACCTGGCCGCCGACGAGGCCGACGCCCTCGACTACGTCCGCACCCTGCTGTCCTACCTGCCGCAGAACAACCTCGAGGACCCGCCGGTGGTCGACACCACCGCCGGAGCCGGCCCGAGCGACGACGACCTCGCCCTGGACACCGTCATCCCCGACGCCCCCAACCAGCCGTACGACATGCACGCGGTGATCACCGCGGTGCTGGACGACGGCGAGTTCTGCGAGGTGCACAGCCTGTTCGCGCCCAACATCGTGGTCGGCTTCGGCCGGGTCGACGGTCGCAGCGTCGGCGTGGTGGCGAACCAGCCGCTGCACTTCGCCGGCTGCCTGGACATCGACGCGGCCGAGAAGGCCGCCCGCTTCGTCCGCACCTGCGACGCCTTCAACGTCCCCGTGCTCACCTTCGTCGACGTGCCCGGCTTCCTGCCCGGCACCGACCAGGAGTGGAACGGGATCATCCGGCGCGGCGCGAAGCTCATCTACGCCTACGCCGAGGCCACCGTGCCGCTGGTCACCGTGATCACCCGCAAGGCGTACGGCGGCGCGTACGACGTGATGGGCTCCAAGCACCTGGGCGCCGACGTCAACCTGGCCTGGCCGACCGCGCAGATCGCGGTGATGGGGGCGCAGGGCGCGGTGAACATCCTGTACCGCAAGGAGCTCGCCGAGCACGACGACCCCGACAGCCGCCGCGCGGACCTGGTCACCGCGTAC
>JBMDXL010000700.1:0-3271 GCA_048594465.1 Microlunatus sp.
GACCAGGACCAGCGCCGGGAGGGGCAACGCCATCACCAGCCACCGCCAGGGGCTCTGGGGATCGAGACGCATCACGATCGCCAGGGCTGAGAGCAGCAGCACCACGTAGGAGCCGATGGCGATGGCCAGTCTGCGCAGGTAGCGCGAGCCGGCTCGGGTTGCTTGGGTCATCGCAGAGCCAGGTAGAGCATGGGCAGACCGAGGCCGAGGACGTCGAGCACCCAGTGGCCGATGATCAACGGCAGCAGCCGGCGCAGCTTCAGGGCGATCACGGCGAAGACGATCCCACACAGGAAGGTGGTGAGCACCCGGGCCGCCATGTCGGACGGGCTGCCCAGCGAGAGCGCGGCGTGCTGCAGACCGAAGAAGAACGAGCTGACCAGCACCGCCACGACCGCGGAGAACCGGGATCGCAGGGCGTGGAGCAGCACACCGCGGTAGAGGATCTCCTCGGCGACCGCGACGGTGACCGGCATGATCGTGATCGACCACAAACCGAGCCACAGGGGGACGGCACCGGTCGACTCGGCGGGCGGCGGCCCGCCGTAGACGGTGAAGTCGGCGACGTAGCTGGCCATCACGAAGGCGACGATCAGCAGCAGGGCGATCGGCAGACCCAGCAGCAGGTCGCGGCGCAGGCGGATCGGGCCGACCGCCGCCCGCAGGGCCAGGTGACGGCGACGGAGCACCCAGGCGAGCAGCGCCAGGGTGGCGATGTCGACGGCGACGATCGTCACGTTGGCGTACATCATGGCGTTCAGAACGTCCTGCCCGGTGAGGCGGGCGACGAGCGCGATCACGCCGTCACCGAGGAAGAGCGCGGCGGTCCGAAAGAGGAGCAGACCGACGAGGAGCAGGGCCGGGAGGCGGAGGTCGGCGAGACCGTCGATGGCGCCGGGCCGCTCGGGCGCGTTGGGGGCCGAGGAGCGCGGGAGTTCCGTGGTGGACATGGCACGAATGTAAAGTTGCCTTGACACTGCTGTCAAGGACGCTTGTCATTCAGGTCGGGCTCCTCGGTGCCGCGGCAAGGCTCGCCCCGATCCGCCCGCCGGGCGGGCACCCGAATCCCGCGGTCAGGCGGGCGGCAGCAGGGGCCGGACGCGGTCGCGGATCCGCCCGGCGATCTCGGCGATCGGCAGCCGGGCGGGGAGCACCAGGTAGTGGTCCGGGTCGGCGGCGGCCAGGGCCAGGAAGAAGTCGCGGGCCCGTCGGTGCAGGTCGTCACCGGCCGCCTCCAGCCGGTCCTTGTCGGTCTTGGTCGCCACCGCCTGGTCGGGATCGAGGTCCAGCACCACGGTCAGGTGCGGGCGGAGGTCCTCGGTCGCCCAGCGGGCCACGGTCTCCAGCTCGGCCAGGGCCAGCACCCGGCCGGCGCCCTGGTAGGCCAGCATCGAGTCCACGTAGCGGTCACAGACCACCACCGATCCGGCGGCCAGCGCGGGACGGACCACCTCGGCGACGTGCTGAGCCTTGTCGGCGGCGTACAGGAGAGCCTCGGTGCGAGCGGACAGGTCGCCGGTGGCCGGGTCGAGCACGGCCCGACGGATCGTCTGCCCGACAGGGGTGTCGCCCGGTTCGAAGGTCGCCAGCACCGGTACGCCCTCGGCGGTCAGCCACGCGACCAGCGCCCGCACCTGGGTGGACTTGCCGACGGCGTCGCCGCCCTCGAAGACCACGAAGAGCCCCGTGTCGGCGTACACCGGGCCGCGGCCGACGGCCGCCGAGGTCGGGTCGACGCTCACCGGTCGAGCTTCCGGCGGACCTTGGCCCAGCGGGTGAGGAACTCCGAGCGGACGGCGCGGCCGCCCTCCCGGTCCCGTTCGAACCGGCGACCGGTCTCGAACGCCTCCGCCGGGGACAGCTCCTCGATCCGCTCCAGCACGGCGGCGGCCTCCTGGTCGACCGCGTACGCCCGCTCCAGCAGCTCCAGGACCGGGGCGAGTCGCTTCTGGTCCCGCTCGGTCTGCTCCCGGTCCACCAGCGCACGGATGACCGCGGCCCGGGACAGCTGCTGACTCGCGGACCGGGCGGCCGCCCAGGTCTGCACCGTCCCCTCCACGGCGAGCCGGTCGGCGGTCCGCACGAAGCGGGTCAGCGCGGTGCCGTAGAGCGCCTCCACGCCCTCCCCCGCCGGTTGGGCGGCGTCGGCCCCGGTCCGGGGCGCGCGGGTCGCCGCGACCAGCCGTTCCAGCAGGGACAGGTAGCGCAGGCTGCGCAGCCGTCCGCGGTAGCCGTCCGGCGACGAGGGCGGGCCACCGGTCGGCGTCGCACCGGGGCCACCCAGGGCGGCCCGGTCGTCGGCGGCGTCGCCGGACTCGCTCGTGCCGCCGGGCCATCCCGATCGCCGGGCGCGGGGGGTGACCAGCGGCGGGTCCACCGGGGCCACCAGCCAGTCGAGGTCCTCGACCACCTCGTCGGTCCAGTCCTCCCCGAGCACCGGCCGCAGTCCCTCCAACCGGCGGCGCAGGATGTCGACCGACGCGACGAAGCGCTCCTCGGCCCCCGGGGTGCCCGCCCCGATGGCCAGATCGCCGCTGATCAGGTCGCGGGCTCCCGCCCCGAGCAGCTGGCTCAGGAACTGACCGAAGGTGCCGGCCGAGAGCTCGGCCGGCGCGGGCAGGTCCGACGGACCCGTGGCCGGCGCCCCCAGGCGGCGGACCAGCCGGGGGAAGCGTTCGATCTCGGTGCCGCCCACCGCGGCCAGGCACTGGCCGAGCCACTCGGCCTGCGCGTCGTCCAGCCCGGGACCCACCGGGGTCATCATCACCTCGCGGTAGCGCGCGGTGGTCAACCCGTTGCGGCGGACGGTCACCTTGTCGTCGCGGAGCAGGGCGACACTGGCCCCGGCCGCGTTGCGGAGCGAGAACTCCCGCCGCTCACAGCGCAGGGCGGCCACCGGCGACAGCGGCGCCCCGCGCCGGAAGGGCCGGACCAGCTCGGCCAGGTCGTCGGGGAGCTCCCCCTGCCCCATCGGGACGATCAGCTCCTTGGGCAGCAGCGGGACCCAGTCGGGGGCACCGAGATACCACTCGCCGCGGCCGTCCAGGACCCGGTGGGCCAGCAGCACCCCGGTGCGGATCAGCCGGTGGTCGGCGGCGTCCAGCAGCGTCAGGTCGATGTCGTACCCGGCGTTGTGACCGGCCCGGGCCACCAGCGAGGCCAGTCCGAGCTCCGGCCGGACCGGGCTCGGCACCTGGGCGCTGAAGGGCATGTCGAACAACCGCTGCCCCGCCGGTCGCGGCTTCGCCGACCGGGCCGTCGTGGTTCCCAC
>JBMDXL010000701.1:0-12575 GCA_048594465.1 Microlunatus sp.
TGTCCCGAGCGAGTGGGCGAGCGGCCTCGGGCAGACGTCCGGGGTGCCGAAGGTGACCGGCACGCCGGGGGAGTAGCGCACACTCGTCGGCGGCCCGACCGGGGCGGGCAGCCCACCGGCAGGCACGAGGTCGTCGTCGACCTCGAGCAGGTCCGCGGTCCACAGCGGCCAGGTCGGATGAGCGTTGGGCAGGTGCACGGTGCGCCGGCCGATGGTGGTGTGCAGTCCCCAGCGAGCGGTCAGGAAGGCGTCCAGCGGCGTCGGCTCCGTGACGGGGGCGCCCACCCGGATCCGCATCCTGCTGGTGGCCCCCCGCGGCGCGGGCCAGCGCCGCCGGCAGCGGTACGTGATCTCGTCGTCGTGCCGTTCGACGCTCATCCGTGACCACGCGTAGGGCAGCCGGAGCGTGACCCGGGCGGTCAGCACCGCCAGCAGGCGGGTCGCGTCGAGGGAACGGAACACCACGCCGCGGCGACCGAGGGCGTCCACGCTGTAGAGCCGGACGTTGGTCTCGGCGAAGGTGCCCACCCATGGCAACCCGGGTCCGCGGAACAGACCCAGGCCGACCATCCGGAAACCGATCAACCCGACGTACGTGACCCCGTCGAGGGTGTCGGGCCGGGTGCCGGCGGGCAGCAACGGGGCGACCACGGCGGGCTCGACCGGCCAGTGCAGGAAGCACAGGTCCGCCCAGAACTGACTCAGCAGGGTGCGGCGGAGCGGTCGGGGGGTGAGCGGCGTGACGGGTTCGACGTCCGCTCCGGTCGGCGGCTGCACGGATCGAGACTAGTGCTCGCCCCGCGGTGAACCCTCCGGCGGCGGACTGCACGAGTCCCGGGCGTTCGGCTGTCGGCGCGACGCGGGATACTGACTGTGAACGTTCATCCGACCGACCCCGCGCTGAGGAGATCCCGCCGTCGTGACCGACGCAGACACCGCCACCCTTCCCGGCTTCGATCCCACCCGACCCCGACGGGCGGCCGTCGTCCGCGGCGGCTGGGACGGGCACCAGCCGGTCGAGGCCACCGAGAAGTTCATCCCTTTCCTGACCGACCACGGTTTCACCGTCGACGTGTTCGACTCCCCGGCGCCGTACGCCGACGCCGACCTGATGGCCTCGACCGACCTGATCGTGCAGTGCATGACCATGAGCACCATCGAGGCCGACCAGTTCGCCGGGCTGCGGGCCGCGATCGAGGCCGGCACCGGGTTCGCCGGCTGGCACGGCGGCATCGCCGACTCCTACCGGAACACCTCGGACTACCTGCACCTGGTCGGTGGTCAGTTCGCCTGCCACCCCGGCAAGCACCCTGACGAGCGGGCCGGGGAGCAGGCAGACAACTACGTCCCGTACCGGATCGAGATGCTGCCGGCGGCCGCCGACCACCCGATCACCGCCGGCATCGGCGACTTCGACCTGGTCACCGAGCAGTACTGGGTCCTCAGCGACGACTACGTGGACGTGCTGGCCACCACCACCCAGGCGGTCCGGGAGTGGGACCCGTGGCACCGACCCGTGACCTCGCCCGCGGTCTGGACCCGCCGGTGGGGTGCGGGCCGGATCTTCGTCTGCACCCCCGGTCATCGGGTGGAGGTTCTCGAGGTCCCGCAGGTCGACACCCTGGTCAAGCGCGGTCTGCTGTGGGCCAGCCGATGACTGGGGTCGCGGCCGGCGACCGGCCGGCGTCGAGCGAGGAGCCCGCGGACCGGCCCCGCGGAACGGAAGCGGCCCCGCTGCGGGTCGGCCTGGTGGGCTGCGGCAACATCTCCGCGCAGTACCTGGCCAGCCTGCCCGCCCTGCCGAACCTGCGGCTGGTCAGCGTCACCGACGCCGTCCCGGCCGCCGCCGAGCGGGTGGCCACCGCGCAGGGCGTCCCGGCCCGGACCCTGGACCAGGTGCTCGCCGCCGACGACGTCGACGTGGTGCTCAACCTGACGCCGCCGCAGCTGCACGCCCCGCTGACGGTGGCGGCGCTGGAGGCCGGCAAGCACGTCTACCTGGAGAAGCCGTTCGCGGTCAGTGCGGCGGAGGCGACCCAGATGCTGGCGGCGGCGCAGGCCGCCGGCCGTCGGATCGGCAGCGCACCGGACACCGTGCTCGGCATCGGCCTGCAGACCGCCCGTCGCTTGATCGACGACGGTCAGATCGGACGCCCGATCGCCGCGACCGCCTTCATGATGTCGCCCGGGCACGAGGGCTGGCACCCCAACCCGGGCTTCTACTACCTGCGGGGCGGCGGTCCGCTGCTGGACATGGGCGTCTACTACCTGACCGCCCTGGTCACCCTGCTCGGGCCGATCGCCGAGGTGTCGGCGATGAGCTCCCGGCTGCGGACCGAGCGGCGGGTGCCCGTCGACGGGCCGCGGGCCGGCGAGATCCTGCCGGTCGAGGTCGACACCTACGTGGCCGCGACGCTGCGGCACGACAGCGGGGTGATCAGCACCCTGATCGTCAGCTTCGACACGATCGCCAGCCGGCTGCCCCGGATCGAGGTGTACGGCTCCGCAGCCTCGCTGGACGTGCCCGACCCCAACCAGTTCGCCAACCCGGTGGGCATCTCCCGCGCCCGTACCGAGCCGTTCGCGTACGTCTCCGATCTCGCCGGCTACGCGGGGGCCGGTCGCGGGTACGGGCTGGCCGACCTGGCGCGCGCCATCGCCACGGACACCCCCCACCGGCAGAGTGCCGAGCTGGGCTTCCACGTGCACGAGGTGATGGAGCGGATCGCGGAGGCGTCCGCGGCCGGGTCGACCACGCAGGTGATCAGCCGGTGCGAGCGCCCGGGACCCGTGCCGCAGGGCGCGCGGCCGGAGATCTTCTGAACCCCGCGCGCCGCGGCGCCCGGATTCTCGGTGGATCTGCCGTCGGTGATGCGCCGGGGAGACCACAGAGCTGGGGCTCGGGCGAGCGCGTGGACGACGCCAGCCCAGGCACCGACGTCACCCGGGGGGGGTCCTACGAGCGGGCGGTGTCGCACGAGCCGGGTAGCCGGTCACCACGGCACGATCTGGCGGTCCTCCCACAGCAACCCGGTCTCGGCTTCGTCGGCGGCGCGGGTAGCCAACCACACGACGGTCTCGGCGCCCTCCTCGGCAGAGCGGGGAGCGTCGGGGCCGCCCATGTCGGTGCGGCAGTGGCCGGGGCAGGTGGCGTCGACGAGCACGCCGCGACGGCCCAGCCCCTGCTCGTGGGCCAGAGTGCGCACGAGCGCGTTCACACCCGCCTTGGCCACGCGGTACGGCGCCAGGCCACCCGCCGTGCCGGGGCCGCTCATCCGGCCCAGGCAGGCGCTGACCGCGACCACCCGTCCGCTGCGGCGCTCGACCATGCCCGGCACGAACGCGGTCATCGTGCGCCAGACCCCATCGAGGTCGACGGCCATCACCCGGTGCCACTCCTCCTCGCTGGTGCGGAGCGTCTTGGCCGTGCGCTCGCTCATCACGCCCGCCGCGCAGACGAGCACGTCCACGGCCGCCAGGGGGCCGAGCCGCTCCGGCAGCGCGGCCACCGCCTCGGCGTCACCGACGTCGCAGCCGAAGCCGATGGCATCGACGCCCTCCTCGACCAGGGTGGCGGCGACGTCGGCCGCCGTCTGGTCGACGCGACCCACGAGGACCACCGTCGCCCCGAGCGCGCCGAGCCCCCGCGCTGCGGCCAGACCGATGCCACGGCTGCCGCCGGTCACCAGGGCGACCTTCCCGTCGAGGCGGGTGTCGTATGAGGTCATGGGGACAAGTGTGGGCACGCCACCCAATCTCGTCGGGCCGCGGGCCGAGCTCGATGGACTCGCGTACGAGAGATCACTCAGAATCGACCTGTGGGGTTGACACCGGCAACAGAGGTCGACGTGCAGGAGCGTTTGCGGCTGGGTGCCGCGGTCGTCGATGCCCTGGCGGCCGCTGGCCTATCCGCTCATCTCGTCGGACCTGGAGACTCCCTAGTCGAATGGGTTGCCGGTGCCGTCGTCGAGATCGACCAGTTCGACGACGAGGCGGGCGGCGTCTTCGTCGACTGGAACGCCAGCCACGAACTCGTCGAGCGTTTCGAGGCGCCCCTCCTCGCTCACGAGTTCGACCATCCAGACATCCGGCTCAACGCGAAGATCAGCGAGGTCATGAGGGCCGCGATGGGGGCCATCCTCTCGGCCAGTGGCTTCGAGGTGGCGGAGGAGGACGATGAGTACCGGCCCTTCTCGTTACGCGTCGTCAGAACGATCTGATCTACCGGGACCGCTGGTCGGGCCGTCGTGCCCGAGCCGGCGAAACCTTCGATCCGGTCGTGACGACCGCCCACCCAGCGGCGTCCTGACAGGTGTCCGTTGGCCGCCGGCCCGGACGCCGACGTCGAAGGAGTGACCTCATGTCCGTATTCGCCACCGTCCCGGGAGAGCTCTGATGGCCGGCCGGGTGGTCACTCGGCTGGCCGGCACCGGCATCAAGCTGATGGGCTCGGTCCTCAAGGGCGCCGGCTCGTTGGTCCAGAAGGCCGGCAAGTCCGCTCCGCGAACGTCGAAGGGTGACGCCCACGGCAGTGACGCGCGGCGCTCCGGGCACGCCGCGGACGAGCGACCTCCGGGCTGACCGGGCCGATCGGCCCGGAGCGGGCAGCGGGGGAGACGTGAGCAGAGAGAACATCGCCGGTGGCAACCGGAGCCGGGAGACCGGCCGAGAGTGGCACCATGTCGGCGTGCGGGAGGAGATCGGTGAGCGGCACCGTTGAGGGTGTGCCGGAGCGGGCCTTCGGGGGCGTGACGGAGGCCACGATCGTCGGCCGGGCCCAAGACGGCGACCTGGTCGCCTTCGAGCAGCTGCTGCGGCACTACCAGGGACCGTTGTTCCGGTTGGCCTACCGGCTGCTCGGCGATCGGGGCGAGGCCGAGGACGCTCTCCAGGACACGATGGTGCAGGTCTGGCGTAAACTGCCAGGACTGATGGAACCGTTGGTGTTCCGCAGCTGGGTCTACCAGATCATGACGCGGCGCTGCCTGAGTCTGCTGCGGACCCGGTCCCGCCGTGGTGTCGACCCGGTCGCCGCCGACGAGCTCGCCGAGCTCGACGCGGGATCCCGGGGGGCAGCCGGCAAGGGCGGCAGCGACCCCGCCGCGTCGGCCGAGATCCAGGCTCAGCTGCAGGGTCTCAATGAGGTGCTGGCCCAGCTCCCCGAGGACCAGCGCGTGTGCTGGGTGCTGCGCGAGCTGCACCAGCTGAGTTACGCCGAGATCGCCTACGCGATGAATCTGTCCGCATCGACCGTCCGAGGACGGCTGGCTCGGGCTCGACAGAATCTGGCGAAAGGAATGGACGCATGGCGGTGAGCACGGACTCGACCACCCGCCTCGGATGCGGCCGGGACATCGACGACGTCTGGGCGTCGATCGACCAACCTCCTTCCCCCCATGAGCGCACCTGCCCCTTCTGCCAGCAGGCCAGGGCGAGTCTCAGCCGCCTGGCGCGGGTGATCGACGCCCAGCGCCGCGCAGACGCAGCCAGTCCCGACCAACAGCCCGGACCTCAGGTGCTGACCCGGGTGATGGAGATCGCGCGAGCAGAGATCCGGCGGGGACGTCGGCTCCCCCTCGACGAGCCGGCGGACGACGGCGCCGTCTCCGACCTGTCCGTCAGCGAACAGACCGTGGCGGCTGTGGTCCGTCGGGCGGGCGACACGGTGCCGGGGGTCGAAGTACGCCGCTGCCGGGTCGAGCTCGGCGATCCGCGGGTGAGCCCCGTCGGCCCGGACGAAGGTGCCGGACCCCACGACGACAGCGCCCCGGTCGGCACTGGATCAGAACCGGTTGGCACGGGATCGGCCCCGGTCGGCACTGGATCGGGCCCGGTCGTCACGGGATCAGAACCGGTGGAGACCGAGTCGGTGCCGGATGGGACCGATCTCGAGGACGTCCCCGCCTCGTACCGGGCGACCCGCCCCGCCCGCTTGTCCATCGCGTTGCAGATCAGCGTCTCCGCCACGGTGGCGATCCCCGTGGCCGGTCAACTCATCCGGCAGGCGGTTCGCCGAGCCGTGTCCGAGGAAGTGGGGATGAATGTCGTCATCGTCGACATCGACGTCCGAGACATCCACGATGCCTGAGCTCGACGACGGGGTTGACGGTTCCGGAACCTCGACGGCCGGGGCAGGACTCGACGCGACCCGGCCGAACCTCGGCGCGGCCGGCAGCGCCGAGCTGACCGACGAGCTGGCCGATCTGATCACAGCCACCTCCGGGGTCCTCCGGATCGAGCCGACCCTGCGCGGGGCGGTGCACGCCTGGCGGAGCGGGGACGACGACGAGGCCGCACAGCACCTGGAGGTGACGGCCCGCGGACGGATGGTCGACGTCAGCGTTCACCTGGCCGTGTCGTCGGACCAGCAGGCCCGGCTGCTGGCCCACCGGCTCCGCGAGCGACTGCAGGAGCACCTCCGCGGTCGGGGCCTCGAAGCTGGCACGGTCGAGATCAGCATCCTCGTGATCGAACCCGCCGTCAGCTGACGTCGGCTTCTGTCGCCCAGGACCGCCGCTCGCGCGCGTTCGGGCTGCGCAGAGCACCCCGTAGGTCTGGGCGCGCATCCCGACGGGTGCCTCGCGAAGACTCCGTCGAGTGACGGAATGTTCGGCGGTAGGTGGCTGCGCCTGCGGGGGATGCGGTCGAGTGACGGAATGTTCGGCGGTAGGCGGCCGCGCCTGCGGACGATGCGGTCGGGTGACGGAATGTTCGGCGGCACGTGGCCGCGCCTGCGGAGGATGCCGTCGAGTGACGGAATGTTTGGCAGCACGTGGCGCCTGAGGAAGAAGCCGTCGAGTGACGGACTGTTTGGCAGCAGGGGGCTGCGCCTGCGGAAGAAGCCGTCGAGTGACGGAATGTTCGGCCAGCACGTCGCCAGGCAGCACCGAAAGCCGGCGAGTGACGGAATGTTCGCTCCGCCACCCGACAGGCCACCCGCAACTGACGTGGTGGCGTAGGTCAGCGGGCCTGCAGCAGCCGGGAGGTGGTCTTGGCCGCTCGCCGGATCGCCCCGCGCTCGTCCAGCCAGCCGCCGGCCACACCGACCACCGGTAGCGAGGACAGCCGCCGGGCGACGAAGCCGCCGCGCGGTCGCTCGTCCAGCAGGCCCTGCACATCCAGCAGCGACCGGGCCAGACCCCACAGCGTCCGTACGGTCCGCTGGACGATCTCGCCGACGGCCGCCAGACCGCTCGGGGGTTCGGTCGGGTCGACGGCGGTCGCCTCGAGGTGCTCGTCCGCCCGGCTGTCGTCGGGCACCGCCTCGGCGGCGCCGCCGGTCGCGAGCTCCCGCTGGAACAGCACCCGGGACAGCAGCGGCACCCAGTCGGCCGGATCGGTGACGCCGTGTTCCCGGGCAACGGCGCAGACCGCGAGCCCGGCCGCCGACGCCCCGAGGGCCGCCTGGAGGGGGACCCGGTCGGCGAGCGCCCCGGCGAACCGGGGAGCGGCGGCCGCCAGTCCGGCGCTGGCCGCGATCCGGGAGGTCCACCAGCGGGTCCGGAAGGCGACGGGTCGGCTTGACCACTGCGGAGAGGTCGGGTTCACGTCGCCCAGCACCTTGTGACGCGCTCCGCGCAGCAGCCGACCGGGCAGACCCACCACCCGTCCTGGTCGGGCATCGTCGACGCCCAGCCAGCGGCTCGGGTCGTGCAGGACCCTGCCCACCAGGCCGGCGTACCACCCCAGGGACGACCTCAGGACCTCATCCGACACACCGTGCTCGACGGCCACATCTGCTCCTCGCGTTGGGACAACTGCCTCGGACTTCTCGAGGTCAGGACACCGCGCGGAGCCCGATCGTCACGGTCCCGGTGCCATCAATCGCGAGACGCTCCCGCCGTGAGACGGACGTCGACCGCCCCAATCGCGACAGCGCCGGGCGGAGAGCGTCCGGCGCCCGATCGGGTGTGACGGTTGCCCGCGGGGCGGCGTCCTACCTGGTGAGAGCCGACGCAGGCCGTCGGCTCCGGTCCAACGGACGGAGAGCGCGATGAGCAGGCAGGTCACTTTTCGACGGCGGACGGGACGCGGTTCCCGCTACGGCGGATCGGCCGGCTCCCGTCAGGGGCTAATCGCCGCCGGGGTCGGAGCGATCGGCTTTCTCCTGGCCGTGGTGCTGCTGGTCACCGTGGTCGGTCTGATCGGCAGCGGCGACGGGCTGACCGCCGGCACGCTGGTCGTCCCGGTCGGTCGGATCGTGGTGGTGGTCGGTCTCTGCTACCTCGTCGCGCTGGCGCTGCTGGTGCTGGCCCTGCGCTCGGGCTCCCCGGTGCAGGCCTGGCTGTGTGTCGTGGTCTCGGTCGTCATCGCGTTCACCGTGTCGGTCTACCCGCTGTTCGCCACCGCCTCGGCCGCGGTCGACCAGGCCCGCGACATCATCCCCTGGATCCGGGACCTGATCCGCCGCTGAGGTCCGCTCTCACCGAGAGGGCGCTGAGGTCCGCACTCACCGAGAGGGCGCTGAGGTCCGCGTCGCCGATCCGGGAGCCCGTCCTCGCTGCCCACTCGGCACGGACCCCGGGTGCGGGCCCACCGCTGAGCGACGACGACCCACCAGGGCGGCCGCCAGCAGCAGCGCCACCCCCAGGACGGCGGTGACCGACGCCAGCAGGTGCTGGCCGGCGGACCAGGTCAGCTCGAGGTCCCCGCCGTTGGGCAGCCGCCGGTACGGCGACACGATCACCCACCCGACGAAGACCCAGCCGAGCACCAGCAGCCAGGTCGGTGCCCGCGGGGGCTCCGGCGGGACGAGCCGGGCTCGTGGGTGTCCTCCACCCGTACGACGTCCCGGGCGGGCAGCATCCCGGCCGCCCGCCCTCGGGGCCAGCTCGGCCAGGCTGAAGGCCAGCGGCACGACCCAGACGAAGTGGTGCAGCCAGGACACCGGCGACGCCAGCAGACTGGCCACCCCGCACAGGGCGACGGCGAAGCGGACCTCGCCGGCGCGGTGCCAGACCGCTGCCGCCCAGACACCCAGGACCACCACCACCGCGCTGGCCAGCAGCCCCAGCACGGTGCCGGCCGGAGCCAGGGCGAAGGCGCGGACGAAGTCGGCGTACACCGACTGGTTCGTGTAGTAGATCAGGCTGTGGCCGAGGCCCGTGTCACCGTGCGCCAACCGGCTCCAGAAGTCCAGTGACTCGCGGGGCAGGACGATCGCGGCCAGCACGGTCAGGGCGCCGGCGGCGATCGTCGCGGTCGCCGCGGCTCGCCAGCGCCGCACGGCCAGCAGATAGAGCACGAAGATCATCGGGGTGAGCTTGAGCGTCGCGGCGACCCCGGTGAGCACGCCCTCCGGCAGCCGCCGCCGGCCGCGTAGGACCCGCGGTCCGGGCGCGAGGTCCAGCGCCACCAGGGCGACGAGCAGGATGCCCAGCTGACCGAAGGCGAGGGTCTGGCTGACCGGCAGGACGGCGAAGACCACCGCCGTCGACCACAGGCTGAGTCGCCACCCGGTCTGGCCCCACCGGTGCAGGACGGCCACGATCATCAGCGCCCCGGCCACGGTCCAGGCGATCTGGACCAGCGCCACCGGGAGCACCGCCAGCGGCACGGCCAGCAGGGCGGCGAACGGTGGGTACAGGAACTGCAGCGGACCCGGCAGCGCGTAGAAGTTGCCGCCGTCCAGCAGCACCCGCCCCGCCGTCCGGTAGACGTCCAGGTCGACCATGACGGGGTGCCAGGGAAGCGTGGTGCCCCCGGGGAAGGTGCTCGCGCCCACGTCGAGAGCCATCAGCACCGGCAGCAGGCAGATCGCCACGCCGCGTCCGATCCGGGACGCCACCTCGGCCACCGGGGTCAGCCGAGCAGGCGGCGGATGGTCTGCCCGACGCCGGACTCGGAGTTGGGCGGCGCGGTTGCGAAGCCCTGGGCGATCAGAGCGGGGTGCGCGTTGGCCATCACGTACGGCTGACCGACCCAGCTCAGCATCGACAGGTCGTTGGGCATGTCCCCGAACGCCGCCACGTCGGCGGCGTCGATGCCCATCCGCGCGCAGACCCGGGCCAGCATCGCGCCCTTGTCGACCCCGCGGGCACTGATCTCCACCAGCCCGTGGCCGCGGGCGGAGGAGTGGGTGGCCGACAGCCGGTCGCCGAGCACGTGCTCGACCCGCGCCAGCAGCTCGTCGGACTCCAGACCGGGGGACTGGACCAGGACCTTGACCAGGTCCTCGTGGACGATGGTCTCCACGGGACCGCTGAAGATGTCCGGATCGCTGCCGTCGCTGGGTTCCCAGGTCGTGTAGTGGGGCTCGTGCCCGAACCGGGTGCCCGACTCGAACGCGAAGCGGGCGTCGTCGACGGCCGTACGGATCCGGGTCACGGCGTCCAGGGCGGCCTCGGTGTCGATGGTGATCTTGTCCAGCATCGTGTCGGCGGCCGCGTCGTAGAGGGCCGCCCCGTTGCTGGCGATGACGGTCGGGTGGGCGCCGGGCAGGCCCCGGATGACCTCGAGCCAGCGGATCGGCCGGCCGGTGGCGAAGACCACCGTGACCCCCGCCTCCTGCGCGGCCAGCACCGCCGCCGAGTTCTCCGCGCTGACCGAGGAATCCGGCGACAGGAAGGTGCCGTCCAGGTCGGTCGCGATCAGCTTCGGGGTGCGCACGCGCTCGATCCTTCCACGACGGCGACCGCTCTGCTCACGGTCACCGCCCTGCTCGCGATCACCGCCCTGCCTACGGTCACAGCACTGCGTACGGTCACAGGCGGGACGTCGGTGTGTTGCCGCCGGGTGAGCCGGACTCGTCCGGACTCGGCTCACCGCCGCCGGACTCGCTGCCGCTGGGTGACGGAGAGGCGGAGCCGGAGTCGGAGCCGGACGCCGAGGGCGAGCCGGACTCGCTGCCCGACGGACTGCCGGACGGGGTGCCCGACTGCGACCCCGACTGGCTGGCCGAGGGCGACCCCGACTGCGGCGAGGGCGAACCGGACTGGGGCGGCGGCGACCCCGACTGGGACTGCGGGGGTGGGCTGCCCGATCCCCCGGTCGGGGTCGGCGGGGTCTGGGGCGGCTGGTTGCGGAAGATCAGGATGGCGATCAGCACGGCCAGGGCGGCCAGCAGCAGCATCAGCAGCCAGGAGACCAGGATCGTCCGCCAGCCGGCGCGGTCGTAGCGGCCCGGCCACGGCAGCGGCCACAGCCGGACCAGCCCGGGCTTCACCCGGTCCTGCCAGTAGTGCTGGTAGTCGGGCCCGGTCGGCGCGCCCTGCGGCGCCAGGGTCGCGAGCTGCACCTCGTCCAGCACCCGTGCGGCCTCGCACGCCGCGGCGGAGGTGCCGTCGTACGCCAACGCCACCCAGGGGGCCAGCAGCGTGCCGTCGGCCGGCAGCGGGTCGCCCTCGTCGGGCACGTACTTGCGGCCCAGGCGACCGAAGTCCTGGCCGTGCCCCCCACGCGCCAGCACCGTGTCGATGTGCATCTCGTTGACCACGCCGGCCAGCCGGTCCCGGGCGGCGGCGTCGGCCGCGGCACCCTCCGACAGCACGATGACCATCGCGGTGAGGCCGTCGGCGTCGGGCGTCGCCTCGGTGTGGGCGGTGTAGGCCACGCCGGACTCGGCGGCTCCGATCCGGGCGTCGAGCCAGAAGTCGCCGACCCGGGGCGGGTCGTCGGGGAGCAGCGGACTGACCGGCACCCAGTCAGGATCGGCTGGTGGGGTGGACATCGCTCCTCGTCGGCTGGGGTGCCCGGTCGCCGGGCTCGGCGCGGTGCCCGCCGCGTCTATGCGGGCCCGGGTCGCGGCACCGGCGACCCGACTCCCGAACCGGCTGCCGACCGGGCGGCGAGGACGGCGCGCCGGGACCCCGTCGGGGGTGTCGACGGGGGAGTCGACCCCCGGGTGGGCTTGGATGGGTCTGCGAGAATGGGCCACCGTCCCGCACCCCGCCACCACCAGGAGTCTGAGAGTGAGCAGTCCGTCGCACGGTCCAGGAGCCCCGTCGGCTCCCCCCGCAGCGCCGACCCAGCCCCCTGGCCAGACCAGCAACCACACCGGCCAGAGCAGCTTCCAGCAGGCCTCGCGTCTGCTCGGCGAGGCCATCAGCCAGGTGCAGCGGGTCATCGTCGGCCAGGAGCACATGGTCGAGCAGCTGATGGTGGGTCTGCTGGCCAAGGGGCACATCCTGCTCGAGGGCGTGCCCGGTGTGGCCAAGACGCTCGCCGTGCGCTCGTTCGCCACCGTCGTCGGCGGCGACTTCGCCCGGATCCAGTTCACCCCCGACCTGGTGCCCTCCGACATCGTCGGCACCCGGATCTACAAGGCCAGCCAGGAGGGCTTCGACGTCGAGCTCGGCCCGGTGTTCGTCAACTTCGTGCTGGCCGACGAGGTCAACCGCGCGCCCGCCAAGGTGCAGGCCGCGATGCTGGAGCTGATGGCGGAGAAGCAGGTCTCCATCGGTGGTCGGACCTACCCGATGCCCGAGCCCTTCATCGTCATCGCCACCCAGAACCCGATCGAGTCCGAGGGCGTCTACCCGCTCCCGGAGGCGCAGCGGGACCGGTTCCTGCTGAAGGTCGACGTCCCGTACCCGCGGGGCAACGAGGAGTTCGAGATCCTCCGCCGGATGAGCGTC
>JBMDXL010000702.1:0-9596 GCA_048594465.1 Microlunatus sp.
ACCCCGAGCGCCCCTTCCTCACCCGGGGTCTCCGGGTGCCCGACCGGGTCGGCGCCCATCTGCTCGGCGACGACGCTCCGGCCGCCGGTCTGGCCAGCCTGATCGAGGAGGTCGCCCCCTCCGGAGCACCTGTCGCCGACCAGCTCGGACGCGCGTTGTCGGCCGGGGTGCGTCTGGTGCACCTCCGTGAGCGGGTCGTCGGCACCGGTTCGGCAGTGGCGGTGGCCGCCCTGTCGGCCGCGTCGTGGGGGGCACTGGCGCTGGATCTGACCCGGCTGGGCGGCGTCACGTCCAGAGAGGATGCCGCCCTCGCCGATCTGGCGATCCGCGAGGCGCTGCTGCGCGGGGCGGGTCTGGTGGCAGGCCCGGTGGAGGTGCTCGCGGAGACCGGCGCGGAGCCGATGCACCGGCTCACGTCGGCGGACGTCCCGGTGCTGCTCGTCGGCTCCACGACCTGGGATCCGCAGTGGTCGACCGAGAGCCCTCTGCTGGCCGACGCGCCGGTGCTCGGCGGACGCGAGCGACTGGCGCTGTGGGAGCAGGAGCTGGGGGCCCACGACCCGTCGCTCGATCCGGCCTCGCTGGCCGTGCACCTCGCCCTCGGTCCCGGCCAGGTCGCGAAGGCCGTCCGGGCCGCCGAGGCCTCCGCCAGGATGACCGGCGGACCGATCTCGGCGGACGACCTGCGCCGCGGCGTCCGCGCCCAGAACGCGGCCGGACTCGAGCGCCTGGCGCGGCGGATCGTGCCGGAGGTGGCGTGGTCGGACCTGGTGCTGGCCCCGTCTGTGACGCGTGGGCTGACGGAGGTCGCGGCCCGGGCCCGGCACCGCGACACCGTGCTGACCGACTGGCGGATGCGGCGGGGCGGCGGACGCGGTCACGGGGTGACCGCCCTGTTCGCCGGGGACTCCGGGACCGGGAAGACGATGTCGGCGGAGGTGATCGCCTCCGACCTCGGACTCGATCTCTACACCGTGAACCTGGCGACCGTGGTGGACAAGTACATCGGGGAGACCGAGAAGAACCTCGAGCGGATCTTCGCCGAGGCGGGCGGGGTGACCGCGGTCCTGTTCTTCGACGAGGCGGACGCCATCTTCGGCAAGCGCAGCGACGTGCGCGACGCCCACGACCGGTACGCCAACATCGAGAGCGCCTACCTGTTGCAGCGGCTGGAGACCTTCGACGGGCTGGCGATCCTGGCCACCAACCTGCGGGCCAACATCGACGACGCCTTCACCCGGCGGCTGGACGCCATCATCGACTTCCCCGAGCCGACCGAGGAGCTGCGTCACTCGCTGTGGCAGCGGTGCCTGGCGCCGCCGCTGCCCCTCGGCGACGACATCGACTACGACTTCCTGGCCTCGTCGTTCGACTTCGCCGGCGGCAACATCCGCTCCGCCTCGACCACGGCCGCCTACCTGGCGGCCGCCGAGGCGCTGCCGGTCGGGATGCGGCACCTGGTGGCGGCCGTGGAGCAGGAGTACCGCAAGATGGGCCGCCTGGTCCTGGAGCGCGAGTTCGGTCGCTACTACTCCACGATCGCCTGATCGGTCTGCCCCTTCGGGCAGCCGGAGGTGCGCCGGGGGACCCACCGCCGGACCTGGTGAGACCGCGGATCCCGTGCCACAGTGGAGAGGTCGCCGACTCGCGGAGGTTGTGGCCATGCACGAACACCGGTACGACGAGCGCCTCGAGACCCTCCGCCCGGCGGCCTCCCGCATCGACCAGAGCCCGCCGGACCACACGGCCCGGGCGGCGGCCACCGGGCGTACGGATGCCCTGCGGGCCGACGACCTCCTCGGTCTCCAGCGCAGCGTCGGCAACGCCGGGGTGGCGTCGATGCTCGAGGAGGAGCGCTCCCCCGTGCACGACGTGATCTCCTCCGGCGGCCGCCCGCTGGATCCCGAGGTCCGCACCGACATGGAGGCCCGGATGGGCCACGACTTCAGCGACGTCCGGGTGCACGACGACGCGGCCGCTGCCGCCTCGGCGTCCGCGGTCAACGCGCACGCGTACACGGTCGGCTCCAACATCGTGTTCCAGCGCGACACCTACGACCCGTCGTCGGCCGCAGGCAAGACCACCCTGGCGCACGAGCTCACCCACGTCGTGCAGCAACGCAACGGCCCGGTCGACGGGACCTCCGCGCCGGGTGGGATCAAGGTCAGCGACCCGTCGGACCGGTTCGAGCGCGAAGCCGCAGCCAACGCCGAGCACGTGATGTCGACCGCGGCGCCGGTCCAGACGCTCAGCTCCAGCGGCCCGGCGGTCCAGCGCGCCTCTGACGAGGAGGAAGAGGTCCAGGGTCTCTTCGTCCAACGTCACGCGGGCCATGATCACGACGAGGACGCCGTCCAGGGACTGTTCGTCCAACGCGAGGCCGGGACCGACGAGGAGGAGGAGCTCCAGGGCTCGTTCGTCCAGCGGGAGGCGGCCGACGAGGACGAGGAGATGGCCACGTGAGCTCGCGCGCCGGCGTGGGTGTCGGTGCGGGGAGCTCGGCGTAGCCCCGGTGCCCCATCGGGCACCAGAACCTTCCCCGGTCGGTGCATCGTGAACCGTAGGGGCGTCGCCCGCTCGTGGGTGACGCTGGAGGTGTGGCCGGGTCCGTACCTGCCGCCGATCGGGCCGCAGCGACCGAGGCACTGACCTCGGGCAGACAGCGAGCCGGCACGACTCCTCCGGCCGGCCCGCAGGGGCTGCTCCTGCTGCAGCGGCGGGCCGGCAACGAGGCGGTGGCTGCGCTCCTCTCGGCCCGGCTGCGCCATCCCGGTGCCGACGCGGTCGCCGACATCGACACCGGTCTGCGCGAGCTCCGCCACGACGAACCCGCGATCGAGCCGGTCGAGAAGGGACTGCGAGCCGCTCAGGCGGCGGGTGTGCCGGTCGACCTGGAGGGCCCGCGCCCGCCCGCTTCCGCGCTGGCTGTGACCAGGACGGGCTTCGGACCGGGGAGCGTGACGCCGAAGAAGCCGACCCCGCCCGCCAAGCCGGTCCCGCCGAAGAGCCCGCTGGCCCGGTTCGCCGGCACGAAGCACCCCGCCGGCCCGACACCAGCTGCTCCCTCGCCGACGGCCGGGCCGGCTGCGGCACCGGCGATGCCGACGGGTCAGCCCGGAGCAGCGGTCGCCGGAGTCGTCGACCCACTGGCACCGCCGGTCGCGCCCGCTGTCGTCCGCCCCGAGCACGACGCCGCCTTCGGCCAGGTCTCCGGTCGCGTCGGCGGCGTGGCCAAGGAGAAGCGGGCCCATCCGCCGGCCGCCAGCAAGGCCAAGGAGGCCCAGGACGCCGCCCTCCCCCCGGCAGACGACGTGGGCACCCAGGCGAAGGCGTCGAAGGTCGAGAGGATGGACGCCCAGCAGCCCGGCTCGTTCGACAAGGTGGCGTTCATCACCGCCGTCAAGGCGGCCATCGAGGCCACGTCGCCGAAGACGCTGAAGGAGGCCGACTCCTACCGCGAGTCCGGCAGGGCCGGTGAGGTCAAGGGCGAGGTCCAGGGCCTGGTCAGCCAGGGGAAGACCGACCAGGCGAAGAGCATCGAGACCGCGACCGAGGCGCCGCCCGACCAGTCGACGGCGGTGCCCAAGCCGGTGACGCCGATGGTCGCCGAGCAGCCGGGCGCGGCGCCCCCGGTGTCCGCCGCGGGGGCCGCTCCGAAGCCCGCGCCCGCCGACCAGCTCAACCTCGCGGCCGGTCCACGCGCCGCCGATGCCGAGATGGCGGAGAACGACGTCACCGACGACCAGCTGAGCCGCTCCAACGAACCAGAGTTCACGCAGGCGGTGGTCGACAAGCGGACCGCCGCGGAGCACTCGGTCCAGGCCCCGGCGCAGTACCGCCAGCAGGAGTCGCAGGCGATCCAGCAGACCACTGTCGAGGCGAACACCGAGGTGACGGCTGGAGTAGCCGGCCTGCAGGGCAGCAAGGCGTCAGCCCTGGCCCAGCTGGTGGCCGACAAGGGCAAGGCGAAGACCAAGGACGAGGCCAAGCGCGCCGAGGTGACCAGCCGGATCTCGGCGATCTTCGCCGCGACCGAGACCGACGTGAAGAAGATCCTCGACGGCATCGACGCGAAGGTGGATGCGGCGTTCGGCACCGGTGAGGCGTCGGCGCGGCAGGCGTTCGAGGGCTACGTCGGCGCGAAGATGGCGGCGTACAAGAAGGACCGGTACGGCGGCTGGCTCGGCGGGCTGCGCTGGGCCAAGGACAAGCTGCTCGGGATGCCGGAGAAGGTGAACGAGTTCTACGCGGCCGGTCGTGAGCTCTACCTGAAGCAGATGGACGGCGTCATCTCCCGGGTGGCCGACATCGTCGGAACCGACCTGACGGCCGCGAAACGGCGGATCGCCACGGGCAAGGCGGAGATCGCCGCGTACGTGAAGAGCCTGCCGTCGGACCTCACGAAGGTCGGTGCCGAGGCGTCCCAGGAGATCGGCGAGCGGTTCGCCGACCTGGAGAGCGAGGTGGACGCCAAGCAGGAGTCCGTGGTGGACGCGCTGGCCACCAGGTACGTCGAGGCCCGCAAGGGTCTGGACGAGCGGATCGAGGCGCTGCAGGCCGAGAACAAGGGTCTGGTGGACAAGGCGATCGGCGCCATCAAGGCGGTGATCAACACCATCCACGAGCTGGTCTCGATGCTGAAGAACGTGCTGGCCCGCGCCGCCGGCGTGGTGAGCCAGATCATCAAGGACCCGATCGGCTTCCTCGGGAACCTGATCGCCGGGATCAAGGGCGGCATCCTCAAGTTCAGGGACAACATCCTCGACCACCTGCGCAAGGGCCTGATGAGCTGGCTGTTCGGCTCCCTCGCCGAGGCCGGGATCGAGCTGCCGGACAGCTTCGACCTCAAGGGGATCATCAAGCTGCTGGCCTCCCTCTTCGGACTCACCTGGGCCAACATCCGCCACCGGATCGTCAAGCAGATCGGCGAGAAGGCGATGGCCGCGGTCGAGACCGGCGTCGAGATCTTCTCTCTGTTCCGCACCCAGGGTCTCGGTGGACTGTGGGAGCTGCTGCTGGAGAAGCTCGGCGACATCAAGGAGATGATCCTCGACCAGGTCAAGGACTTCGTCATCACCAAGATCATCACGGCCGGCATCACCTGGCTGATCGGGCTGCTCAACCCGGCGGCGGCGTTCATCAAGGCCTGCAAGCTGATCTACGACGTGGTGATGTTCTTCGTCACCAACGGCAGCCGCATCATGGCCTTCGTCAACACCATCCTCGACTCGGTGGCCGAGATCGTCCGCGGGAACGTCGGCTCGGTGGTCAACAAGATCAACGACGTGCTCGGGCAGATGGTGCCGATCATCATCGGGTTCCTGGCCAGCGTGATCGGACTGGGTGGGATCGGACAGAAGATCCGCGAGATCGTCACCACGCTGCAGAGGCCGGTCAACGCGGCCCTGGACTTCGTGATCAAGAAGGGTCTCCAGCTGGCCGGACCGATCATCCGCGGACTGACGGGGATCGGCAGCAGAGCCAAGGCCAAGATCGCGTCCGGCAAGGCGTGGGTGAAGGGCAAGGCGGCGTCTGCGCGCGATCGACTGACCGGAGGGGCGACGTCGGCGCCCGACACCTCGGACCAGGTCAGGAACGCGGCGTTGGCGGCCGTGCGCGTACGGCTGGAACACGTGGGAACCGTGGCCGAGGGAGCCGCCACTCTGAGGGCCATCGAGGAGGAGCTCCGGAGCCGAGGGCTGCGGAGCCTGCGTTTCGGTCGTCGAGCCGGCGACGGGTCCTTGCCGATCGTGGCGACAGCCTCGCCGCCGAAGACCATCGCCAAGCTCGCGCCCTGGGCGGCGAAGCTGGCCCGCGGTGCCCAGGTGGCCGCGCTCATCACCGTGGACCACGTCAACGCCCCCGATCTGTCGAAGCTCAACTTCGGTCGCCGTGCTGCCAAGGACGGCACCGGTCGACCGCTGCGCGATTCCCAGGGACAGATCGTCATGGAGCCGGACGACCTCGCGATGGCGGGTGCAGCCTTCGTGAGGCGACCGCAGGCGGGGGACAACAGGGTCCAGATCCTCGGGACCTCGGGCCGCGCGCTGAGGGACAGGAAGAACACCAGCCATGCCGAGTTCCATGCCGCCGGAGTGCTCGGAGCCGGCGGTCAGATCTCCGGCGACGTGTCCAAGGTCCACGTCAGGATGAAGGGCTACTCCCCCTGCGCGAACTGCGCGTCCAGTCTGATGGGCGCCTCGGCGCACATCCGGCAGACGAGCCCCACGGCGACGTTCACCCTCGACTGCAGCGGCTGCGAGCTCTACCGCGCCGGTGAGGCCGGCTACTTCGCCACCTGGCAGGAGCTGCACGCGGCCATGCCTGGTTGGACGGTGATCGACGGCAAGGCCCCCGCCGCCGCGACGGATCCGTTCCGCGTCACCACCTGACCACCGATGGCTTCGGCGCCGCCCTTCCCTATCGGGCACCCGACGTTGCCCTCGCCCGCGTCCACGGGGACGTACCGCCCGCCCCGCTGCCGGAACAGGCTGGAGCCGGCCTAGTTCACACCGAAGGAGCCCACCATGCCGCCGTATCAGTCACCCGGTGTCTACGTCGAGGAGGTCGCGGCGGGAGCCCGTCCCCTGGAGGGCGCCGGCACCGCCGTCGCCGCGTTCATCGGCCTCGCCGAGGCGGGTCCCTTCAACGCTGCGACCCTGGTGAGCAACTGGACGCAGTTCACCACCACCTTCGGCGGCTTCGTCGCCGGGTCCTACCTGGCGCAGTCGGTGTACGCGTACTTCCAGAACGGCGGTGGCAACGCCTACGTCGTCCGGGTGGGCCAGGGCGACGACACCGGCCCCGCGCCCCGCAGCGCCCGCGCGAAGGAGCTGGCGGCCAGTCCCACCGCGCAGATCGGACGGCTCAAGGTCACCGCCCTCGACCCGGCCGCGGTGCCGGGTGACGTGAGCGTCGAGATCACCGACGCCACCGGCGAGAACCTGACCGAGGACATGTTCCGGCTGGTGGTCAAGGTCAAGGGCGAGGTGGTCGAGGAGTACGACCGGGCCAACTTCGCGCGTGGCAAGCAGAACGTCGTGACCATGGTCAACGCGGTCTCCAAGACCGTGCAGCTGGAGGACACCAGCACCGGTGCCGTGGTGCGGCTCGCCAACGGGGAGACGGCCCTGGCCGCCCCGGCGTCACCGGCGGCCGTCCCCTCCACCCGGCTCAGCGCCGACGACTACGTCGGCGACGCCTCCGAGCGCACCGGCTTCGGCGGCCTGGAGGCGATCGAGGACATCACCATGCTCTGCGTCCCGGACCTGATGAGCGCCTACCAGCAGGGCGCCATCGACCTGGACCAGGTCCAAGCGGTGCAGAGCGCGATGATCACCCACTGCGAGCTGATGGGTGACCGGGTGGCCATCCTGGACGCTCCCCCCGGCATGAACGCCCAGCAGATCAGGGAGTGGCGGGTCGACAAGGCCCGGTACGACTCGATGTACGCGGCGCTCTACTGGCCCTGGGTGCAGACGATGAGCCCCGCGACAGGTCAGCTGTCGTTCATGCCGCCGTCGGGCCACATCGCCGGCATCTGGGGTCGTAACGACGCCACCCGCGGCGTGCACAAGGCACCGGCCAACGAGATCGTCCGGGGCGCCATCGACCTGGAGATCAACATCACCCGCACCGAGCACGACCTGCTCAACCCGGAGGGGATCAACGTCATCCGCGCCTTCCCGGGGCGTGGCATCCGCGTCTGGGGTGCACGGACGCTGTCGTCGGATCCCGCCTGGCGCTACCTCAACATCCGCCGCCTCTTCAACTACCTGGAGAAGTCCATCCTCAACGGGACCAACTGGGTGGTGTTCGAGCCGAACGACCGGGCGCTCTGGGCCAAGATCCGGCGCACCATCTCCGCCTTCCTGGTGATGGAGTGGCGGGCCGGAGCCCTCTTCGGCTCGACCCCCGGCGAGGCCTTCTACGTCAAGTGCGACGACGAGACCAACCCCGCGGAGGGGATCGACGCCGGTCAGGTCGTCTGCGAGATCGGCGTGGCCCCGGTCAAGCCGGCCGAGTTCGTGATCTTCCGCCTGGCCCAGTTCTCCGGCGGCACCAGCCTGGTCAGCGAGTAGTGGCCGGAGAGCTCATCCCACTCGTGATCCCAGAAAGGAACTGATATGGCGAACAACACCACCAACGAGTCTGCAGGTGCCCATTCCTTCGGCCTGGAGTTCGACGGGGTGATGATCAAGAGCATCACCGAGATCAGCGGGCTCAAGATCGAGCAGGACGTCGTCGAGTTCAAGGAGAACGGACCCGACGGCAAGTTCCAGATCCGTCGGCTGCCCGGCCGCCCCAAGGCCCCCGACATCACCCTGACTCGTGGACTCACCGACGACAACAGCTTCGACAAGTGGATCGAGAGCGCCCGCTTCGGCAAGATGGCCGATTCCCGCAAGGGCGGGTCCATCATCGTCTTCGACTACGAGGGCGTCGAGGTCAAGCGCTACAAGCTGACCAACGCCTGGCCCAAGAGCCTGGAGGTCGGCACCCTCAAGGCCGGCGACACCTCCTACCTGTCGGAGAAGCTCACGCTGACGTGCGAGTCGATCGAAGTCCAGGGCGCCTGACCATGCGACGGGGGACGGTGATCATCCCGGAGCCGACCGTGGCGTCGGACGCCGCTCCCGCGCGCGGGGGCGAGGCGCCGGCCCGGCGGGAGACCCTGGTCACGGAGTTCAGTTTCCTGCTGCCCCGGGGCTACGTCGACCGGGCCGGGACGGTGCACCGCGACGGGGTGATGCGACTGGCCACCGCCCGGGACGAGCTGGTACCGCTCCGAGACGACCGGGTCCGCGAGAACCCGGCCTACCTCACCGTGGTGCTGCTGTCCCGGGTGATCGAGCGGATCGGCACCATCGACGACATCCATGCCGGCATCGTGGAGGACCTGTTCGCCACCGACCTGGCGTTCCTGCAGGACCTCTACCGCCGGGTGAACACGGAGGGTCACACCCGGGCCACGGTGACCTGCCCGTCCTGCGAGCACCACTTCGCCGTCGACGTCTCCGGGGGGCGCCTGGGGGAATCCTGACGTACGCGACCGATCGGCTCTACGCCGAGATCGCGTACGTCGCCTACTACCTGCACTGGTCTCGCGACGAGATCCTCGACCTCGAGCACGCGGAGCGTCAGCGATTCGTCCGCGAGGTCGGTGCCCTCAACACCCGCATCTCAGGCGACTGAGCAGCGGGCACCGATCTGTCCGGAGGAGCGTCGACCATGCGGTGGCCTTGGGAGCGGGTGCCCTGGGGGCGGACCCGCGGTGTCGACGACCCGGCCACGGGTGGCGCCGACACGGTGCCCGACGCGACGAGCCCCGCCCCCGCACCGGCCAGCCCCTCCGGGAGCGGGCTGCCGGCCGCCTGGACCCGTCTCCCGCCGCTGCAACGCAGCGTCGCGGACGGCACCGCCGTGGCACCGCCCGCCGCGTTCCGGTCGTCGTTGACCACGCACCAGAACCCGAGCCTCCTCGCACCGCTGGGCCACCTCGTCGACCCCGACGGACCGGCCGGTGTCGTCGGCGGGGTGGCGTCGTCGGTCGGCGGCCCGGTCCCGTATGAGGGAGTCGACGAGCTCCGGGTCCC